>JAQBHM010000126.1:0-9400 GCA_032127795.1 Bacteroidales bacterium
TTGACTTCTGCAGTTCTTTCCAGTACTCAATATTTTTCGGGTTGTCTTTTGTTACAATATCAGTGGTGTCCTCACCGCTAAGAGCAGAGAGGAGTATAGCATTGTCAGTCACCGTTCTTGTCATTGGGCCGGGGGTATCGAGTGTTCCTGACAGGGGTACGATGCCTGAGCGGCTGAGCAATCCCACCGTGGGTTTCAGTCCCACTAGGGAGTTTGCGCTTGAGGGCGACAGAATTGAGCCGGATGTTTCTGTACCCACGGCGGCGGCGGCATAGTTGGCGGCCATAGCTGTTCCGCTGCCGGAGCTTGATCCGCCGGTATCAAATTTTCTGCGGCCGTAAGGATTGAGGGTCTGACCGCCTACGGCGCTGTAGCCGTTGGGGCAGGCTGAGCTGAGGTAGTTGGCCCATTCGCTCAGGTTTGTCTTACCGAGGATGATACCTCCCTTTTCCCTGATTCTTTCAGTGATGAATGCATCAACTGTAATATTGTCCTTCAAAACGGCAGCCCCGGCAGTAGTGGGGAGACCCTCCATGCCTACGTTGTCTTTCAGCAGCACCGGCATGCCGTATATGGGATGGTCGCTGTCCGACCTGTTTTTGTCTCTCTCACGGGCTTCAGTGACGGCTTCAGGATTGATTGAAATTATACAGTTCAACATTGTATTCCGGTCGTTCTCATATTTAACAATTCTGTACAGGTACCACTGTGTGAGTTTCTCGTAGGTGAGATCACCGGCAAGGATATGTGACTGTATGGTTGGTATGTCCTGGTCAAGTATATAAGGTTTCAGCTTCTGATAATCTTCCTCGGAGAAATTACGGATCTGTCCGGCCACGTTTTCCCATATCGCATTTTTGTCCAGTATTCTTGACTGGATGAGTTTGTAACGCAATTTCGGCGACTGGTGATCAGCATTTTGTGCAAGCTCTTCTGACTCGTCATAGGGTACCCAGAGAGCAATTTCCGTAACGGGTTTCTGCTTGCAGCCAAGAAGTAGAAGCATCAAAAGGAGGATTACATTTTTCATCTGTTTCTTCATATTAGGATTAATGGAGCGTATTCGTACCGGCTGTTTTCATTCAGGTCTGAAAATACATATTTTATTTCAATACCTTATAAGGAAAGGGGAGAGATGGATGAAAAGGGGTTAACGGGTTGGTATGTCAATCAAGGAAACTCATCACAGCTTCATTAAATAAAACAGGTTGCTCCAACGGGATCAGGTGTCCGCTGTTTGGAATGATAACCCTTGTTGAGTTGCGTATCCCTGCATTTATTACTCCCGAATGGGCATGGACATCGGGTATGTCATACTCTCCGATGAGGATCAATGCAGGGACCCTGATCTCATTCAGTCGCCTGTATGCAGGCACAGGCTGGGAGACATATCTCGGGAAACTGGAAAATCTCTGCGGATATTTCTTTACAATCTTAAGTGCTTTTTCCCTGGCATCGCTATTCTCATAATAGATCGAATAAGGATCTTCTGATGCATAATAAATGGATGTCTCCATCGGGTCAGTCATCCCGGGAGGTAAATGTCCGCCACGGCTTTTAAAATGAGTGGTATAAGAGAATCCACTCACAACTGCACCTACAAGTACCAGTGAGGTTACCTTCTGCGGGTACTGAAGGGTAAAATTGATGGCAAGCGCTCCTCCTGATGAACATCCGATGAGTGAGGCGCTGTCTATCTTTAACTCTGTAAAGAGGTCGGCCAGATCATCGAGGTCAGTATAACTACCAGTGGCAGGAGATGATTTCCCATGTCCTCTTCTGTCGTATCTTATTACCCTGTGGCTTTTTGAGAAGAGAAAAAACTGATCGTCCCATACATTATGGGGCAGTAAACCGTCATGGATCAAGACAATGACGCTGCCGGAGCCGGCTGTTTCATAAAAGATACTGTCATTCCCTGCCCTGAGATAACCGGACACCGACTGTTGAGCAATAGAACATCCGGAAACGGACAGGAACAGAGCCAGGGTCAAGGTCAAGGTCAAGGCCAGGGCTGAGGCTGATGCTGAGTGTGAAGACTTATTCATGATAGCAGCTGATTTGGAGTAAGTTTATATCAAATTTAAATAATAACTTTTCAACGGAGGGTATGGAATGAGAAGAAAGGGAGGGGTAGAGGAAAATGGTTGAAAAGTATGACTGGGAATATGTTAAAAAGACTAAAATAGAATTGTGGCCTACAGCACTGGAAGATGAATGTCGTCTTTGATAAAAAGAAGACCTGACAAACTCCGGCAATGAGAAAAATACAATCTATCCCTTTTTTCAGATCCTTCAGAAGATACAACGGCCTGGTATTATTGAATATCTCAGGACTGGCCCTCGGACTTGCCGGGGTAATATTGATTGTTATATGGATCAGTCATGAGATAAGTTATGACAGGTTCTTTACAAATTCGGACAGAATATACCGGGTTGAGTCACTCATGAATTTCACGGGGGAACCATTCATCTGGAAGGTAGTACCGGCACCGGTGGCAGAGTCATTACTTGGCGAGTTTCCTGAGGTGGAGAAGGTTGTCAGGCTAAGATCGGGGTACAATGATGTCATAAAGGTGGATGATGAGTTATATGCTGTTGAAAATCTGTATTATACGACCAATGAATACTTCGATATATTCTCAGCAAAAGTCATCTCAGGAGATCCTTCACGTTTGCTTGAAGGGCATGCGGAGATAGTAATATCAAGGCGTATGGCGGATCTCATGTTTGGTGGCAGGGACCCCATAGGAAGGGCTGTCTTGCTGAATAATAAGGAGCTGCTTACCGTTACGGGAGTCATTGAAGACTCTCCTTCAAACACTCACCTGAAGATTGATTACCTGGTATCATTAAGTGTTTTGCCGGAGGAGGCAAATGTGGTAAATACCTGGAAGAGTTTTGCATTTATCACTTATGTTCAGCTGGAAGAGAATGCTGATGCAATACAGTTCAATGCAAAGTTATCAGACTACCTTAAGACAAAAGATAAGGAGAGCAAGGCAACGCTCCTCATTAATCCGTTAAGGAGGCTTTATCTGTACCGTAATCACGGACTTGGGACCACTGTCTATCCATCATCAGACAGGGGCCCCATAGGCATGGTCATAATATTTGCTTTCATAGGAGGGGTACTGCTTCTGCTGGCCTGCATTAATTTCATTAACCTGAGTACTGCCTTTGCTGCGGAGAGGGCCAAAGAGACAGGCATCAGGAAGGTCAACGGTGCCAGCAGGGCTGGTCTCATTATGCAGTTGTTTGGTGAATCCCTGTCACAGACACTGCTGGCCACAGTAGCTGCATTAATCATTGTCATAGTCACACTTCCTCTTTTTAACAGGATCAGCGGGCTGGATCTTGGCATAGCGCAGCTCTTTTCTTTCAGCAGGATAGCCGGTTTCCTGGGCCTGGCATTACTAGCAGGCATCATTGCCGGGGTCTACCCTGCACTCATACTCTCATCATTCAGCCCGGTGAAGGTAATCAGACCATTGCCCGGGGAGACAACACAGGGTTCCGGACTAAGGAAGATACTTGTTGTAATGCAGTTTACACTTTCTGTCATCTTTATCTTCTGCATAGTGGTTATGAACAGGCAGATAAGTTATATGCAAAAGAAAAACCTGGGGTTTAATAAGGATAGGGTCATGGTCATCTATCCAACAACCTCAGTTGAAAAGATTGATATCCTTGCAGAACAGATTGAAAAGCTGCCGGGGGTAAGTGAGGTGGCCCTTGGAGGTAATGTGCCTGTCAGAATGGGCAACTATACCACCCTCAGTAAATGGGATGGAAATGTTTCAGGCAAAGCTATAAGATTCCACAAGATGCAGGTAGATGACAGGTATCTCGGTCTGTTGGGAATAGAGCTCATTGAAGGGAAGGAATTCATTGCCGGTGCAATAGGTAATGAAGTGATTGTTAATGAGTCTGCAGTGAAGAAAATGGAGATGGAAGATCCTGTTGGCAAAATGATCTGGATGGGTGAAACGAGATATACAATAATAGGAGTGGTTAAGGATTTCCATTTTCACAAGTTGAAAGATGAGGTACTCCCTGTTTTCATCTACAAGAACAAGGATTGGTGGTCAAAAAGGATCTTTGTGAAATTTGACCCGGGTGATTATTCAGGACTTGTGGATAGAATTGTCAGGCTCGTGAATGAGACTACTCCCGGGTTCCCGGCAAGATATATTTTCCTTGATACCGAGATCGGGAGGTATTATGATGAAGAGAGAAGGTTAAGTACCCTGGTAAACGCTGCCACTGTGCTCAGCATTGTTATATCGTGCATAGGTTTATTCAGTTTCACGGCTTTCACTATCAGGCGTCGTCGTAAGGAGATAGGCATCAGAAAAGCTTATGGAGCAACGGCAGCTACAGTACTCTTCATGTTGCAGAAGGAGTTCAGCATGCTTGTGCTTACAGCTTCGCTAATCGCTTTACCTGGCGGTTACTTTATAATGAAGCGGTGGCTGAGTTCATATTCGTTTCATATTGACCTGAATCCGTTATACTTCCTCGCAACGCTTTCCCTTATCATAATAATTGCAGCCCTGACACTGATATATCATACTCTCAGGGCTGCTAATCTTAATCCTGCCGACACACTCAGGAATGAGTGATAAAAGCTTTTAAGGCTTATTACTGCAATGTTATTTTTTGCTGCGGCAGCAGGATCTCTGATGAGATATAATCAGCTCCCTGATGACATATCCCAACCTTCTGAAGGAAAGAAGCATTTTTTTTTGTATTTTGTAGGATCGGTCACTGAAAACAGGAATCATCATGACAGAAAATGAAAAGTTAGACAGGATTGCCATAAGTGTACGCTCACACCGTCTTCTGAGGGTTTTGCTGAGGGAAAACCCCATGCTGGAGACCATCATGAGGGAGTCAAAGAACGAAGTGGAAGCACAGCTGGGAGTGAAGAACTGGATCCATGCAGACTACAGCAGCCGGAAAGATGCTTTCAGGTTTCAGTCTGATCAGGTTACCAAACTGGAGAATTTTGAGAAACTCTCATGGAATGATTATGCGATCATAAGGATACTTGACTACATTGATCATGCAGGGATTGAATATCCTGATCCCAACCTGCGTGGTGAGATAGCGGTAAGCAATCCCATAAGGCTTATCTGGCTGGCGGTGATCAAGGGAACGGGCGGGGCCAAGCCGGAGTTCTTCATTGACATGATACAGCTCTTCAGGCAGCTGAGGGGTGAGAGCAACCAGGTCATTCCTGACCGTGACACCGTCGAGAAGTGGATGGAGATGTATTCATCAGGACTGGATCCCAGAATCGTAGAGCTCAGGAAGGAGAACAAGGAACGTATTATAAAGCTGCTGATAGAGAAGATCGATTCAGGTGAGATAAAGGATCAGAAATATCTCTTTCCAGATGGGATCTCACATGATGAAAAGCTTAAGATTGTATACGAATGGTGGGACAATTACAAATTCCATCTGCATTTTGCCATTCGTTCTCCGGACCTGCTTAATGAGATGCTGGGTCACTCGCTTGATCCTGACACCATGAAGATTCTGTATGATGCTGAGAAGGCAGGCATTCCGTTCTTTGTAAATCCCTATTACCTGTCGCTGCTGCATGTTCGTGTTCCCTATTTTGCCATTGGCGCTGACCTGGCCATCAGGCATTATATAGTATACAGCAGACAGCTGGTGGAGGAGTTCGGGCATATTGTTGCCTGGGAGAAAGAGGACAAGGTTGTTCCGGGGAAGCCTAATGCAGCAGGATGGATCCTTCCCTCTTACAATAATATTCACCGGAGATATCCGGAGGTGGCCATTCTCATTCCTGACACCATGGGCAGGGCATGCGGGGGGCTCTGTTCGCCCTGCCAGCGGATGTATGATTTTCAGAGCGGGCACCTGAACTTCGATCTTGAAAAACTTAAACCCGGCGAAACCTGGCCGGAGAAACAGAAGAAACTGCTGGAGTATTTTGAGGATGACACGCAGTTGCGGGATATCCTTATCACCGGCGGCGATGCCCTGATGAGCTCCGACAGGAGTCTGAAGGAGATGCTGGATGCTGTTTATGAGATGGCGGTGAACAAGCGTGAAAAGAATAAGAAGAGGGCTGACGGAGAGAAGTGGGCAGAGATACAGAGGGTCAGACTCGGGACCAGGATGCTGACCTATCTGCCGCAGAGGATGACGCCAGAGCTGGCCCAGGTACTCGGTGACTTCAAAAAGAAGGCCCAGAAGATAGGTATCACTCAGTTTTTGATACAGACACATGTAGAATCGCCCATGGAGGTCACTCCTGAGTCGATGCTGGCAGCCCAGAGGCTCATCGGTGCCGGATGGCTCATCACCAACCAGCTGGTTTTCACCACGGCTGCATCGCGAAGGGGGCACACTGCCAAACTGCGGCAGGTGCTCAATGATGTGGGGATCTTGCCTTACTATACCTTCACCGTAAAGGGTTACATGGAGAACAATTTCAATTTTTCGCCCAATGCCAGGGTAGTGCAGGAACAGCTTGAGGAGAAGATCATTGGCAAGATTGAGCGGGTACATTATCAGACTATACGTCAGTTTCCGGAGAACGCGGAAAATATTGTTGACGGCATAAATTCACTGCGCCGTTTTGCCGGTCTGCCCTTCCTGGCTACTGACAGAAACGTTCTGAACCTGCCGGGGGTGGGCAAGAGCCTGACATTCCGTGTTGTGGGAATCACAAGATACGGCAGGCGCATACTGCAGTTCGACCATGACATCACCAGGTCTCACAGTCCCATCATCAACAAGATGGGAAAGATGATAATCATAGAGTCAAAATCAATACATGAGTATCTCCGGCAGCTTGAGGAACTGGGTGAGGAAACCGGGAACTATGATGGGTTGTTCGGTTACAGCATTGGGCAGACAGAGCCGCGTGTACCTATCTATGAGTATCCGGAGTACAGCTTCAAGATCACGAGTGAGCTGAGCAACATAGAGATATAGGTTGAAAAGGATTATAACCGCCGGTCGGACATCGCGGCAGAGTTAATGCAGATACCATGAATGGAAAAGTGTTGCAGTCGTTAATGAATTCCGGGATGTCTGCAATTTTAAAGGTTCTTGCCAGTCTGAATCTTATTTCTCTGCCGGTACAGGCGGGTACTGAAAAGAGGGCTTCACTCATGCATGATGATCTGGAGAGGACTTTTCACATTCACACACCGTTGACTGTTGATCAGCTGCAGCTTATGCCCCTGGTCATTGCCCTGCATGGCAGGGGAGCAAGCGGGGAGAGCATGATCATAGTCACCCGTAACGGTTTTAACGACCTGTCCGACAGGGAGGGATTCATTGTTGTTTATCCTGATGCCATTGAGAAGAACTGGAACGACGGCAGGACGGATGAGGAGGCAAATGACCGCGCCCACAGGGAGAATATAGATGATGTAGGGTTCATTTCTGCACTCATAGACTATATGATAAATAACTACAGCATTAATACGGGGATGGTCTATGTGACGGGCATTTCAAATGGGGCTGTAATGGCATACCGGCTGGGATATGAACTGTCAGAGAGAATTGCAGCCATTGCCCCCGTTGACGGCAATATCCCGTTTGGATCCGGTGCCGATGCTCCTCCGCGGAGGCATGTGTCTGTTCTGGCCATCAACAACGTTGATGATCCTGTGGTTCCGTATGACGGGGGGGAGATCTACAGTCATTTCCGGAGGGTAAAGCTTGGTAAGGTAATTTCGGCGGAGGAATCTACGGGGTTATGGGTGCGTTGGAATGAGTGCACATCAGGGCCTGTGGTCACTGAAGAGCCTGACAGGGATCCGCATGACGGGACGAGGGTGTCAAGGCAGGAGTATGTCAATCCTTCCGACAACACGGAGGTAATACTCTATTCTGTTGAGGGTGGAGGTCATACGTGGCCCGGAGGCTTCCAGTACCTCCCCGCATGGATCATAGGGAAGACCAGCAGGGATATTGATGCCAGCGAAATTATCTGGTCATTCTTTAAAAAGCACAGCTTTTAGCGCTTAAATCTCCTTTTATAGCCGCCCTTGTCTGATCTGCCTGAGGATGGGCCGTGTGAAGGACTCCTGTCAGGCATCTGGGCAATGAAATCGGGCAGTGGTGCCTTATAGACCTGGTAGCCTATCAGTTTTTCAATGCGCAGCATCTTGGGTGCGTCCATCCTGTTGACCAGGGTTATTGCCACGCCGGTAGTGTCAGCACGGGCAGTACGGCCCACACGGTGTACATAGTCCTCGGCATCGGAGGGGGTATCAAAATTCACTACAAGGTTAATATCCTTGATATCTATCCCGCGGCTGAGGACGTCAGTGGCCACCAGCACGCGCGTTCTGCGCGACCGGAATCGCACCAGCATATTTTCTCTCTCTTTTTGCTCGAGATCGGAGGAGATACCTTCAACAACATAGTCATGAGAACGCAGTCCGCGTACAATCTCACTCACTTTCTTCTTTGTGGAACTGAAAATCAGGATGCTGTGGTACTG
Organism: Bacteroidales bacterium; assembly: GCA_032127795.1. GTDB lineage: Bacteria > Bacteroidota > Bacteroidia > Bacteroidales > VadinHA17 > SR-FBR-E99. Next base: position 8,498 of record JAQBHM010000126.1, read on the forward strand.
GGGATTATCTGCAATAAGGCTGTTAAGGAGCGGCAGTTTCTGATGGTCGCTCAGTGTATAGACAGCCTGGATGACCCCTTCTGCAGGTTTCGATATTTCAAGGGCTATTTCCACAGGGTTCTTCATGATATGCTTTGACAGCGACCTGATATTCTGCGGCATGGTAGCGCTGAACATGAGGGTCTGTCGTACCTTGGGGACATATGAGATGATATGCATGATATCCTCGTAAAAACCTATATCGAGCATACGGTCAGCCTCATCCAGTATCAGGGTTTCCACATGGTCGAACTTCACATAGCCCAGGTTAAGATGGGAAATAAGTCTTCCGGGGGTAGCCACTATAATATCGGCGCCTTTGGAGAGGGCTGCTCTCTCCTGGTCCCAGGCGCTGCCCACACCGCCACCGTAGACAGCCAGGGATGTTATGTTCATCGTGTATGCCAGTCCCTGTATCTGCTGGTCTATCTGTATTGCCAGCTCGCGTGTGGGGACTAGTATCAGGGTATGGGTAAGGCCAGTGCGTGCTTCCGTTATGAAGTTCAGTATGGGGATAAGGTAAGCGGCAGTTTTTCCGGTGCCTGTCTGTGCGCAGGCTATCAGGTCATCACCTGCCAGGATGACCGGGATAGATTTTTCCTGTACGGGAGTGGTCTCCCTGAAGCCCATATAATCTATTGATTCCCTCAGTTCGGGGTTGAGATCAAACTCATCGAATGTCATTTATGCTTTGTGAATTTTATATATTGTTTAGAAAGCGCAAAAGTACTAAAAAAATGGAAGCCAACGGGGTAGCAATATTGGGGCATTTTTTTCCGGCTATTAAGAAAGCTGTTACTGTTCATTTGGAGTATCTGACATGCTTTCTGGTTTACTTGAAATGAAGTGCCCCGCAGTCAGCCG
>JAQBHM010000127.1:0-3292 GCA_032127795.1 Bacteroidales bacterium
TCTCCTTTCGACATTATACTTTCGTACTTTAACAATTATTTCACACATTTTATTCATTTTTTCTACTTCGTAAGTTTTTTATAGTGATTTTTGTAGTTGGAGAATTGAATTAATGAAACACGGGTGATTGCCACCGGATATCTACTCATCAGGAAATACGGTTACAGAACCACTCCTGAGATTATGAATTTTGTTTCTGAAAACAGTGATCTGCGAAACAATCTTAGTGCCGCAGCACACCTGATACACGGTTCTCCGGAGAACAGGTTCACTGTACGTTATGCCACTACTTACCTTTCACCCTCTGACATTGAATCAGCAGGATACCAGCACGGTAACCTTCAGGCGCTGATGGAGAGATACAATCCCGAAAAACTGAAGACAGGCTTTAACCTGCTTTCTGGTGGTGAGGAGATATTCTATATTCCCAATCCGTCAACTGGCCTTTGGAAAGCGCAAAAATGAGAGGATGAAGATAGTCATTGACGAAAAGATCCCCTTCATCAGGGGCGTGTTTGAACCTTATGCCGAGGTAGTATACAGTGCCGGACGTGCAATAGACTCCCGGATGGTGGCTGATGCCGATGCGTTGATTGTCAGGACAAGGACAAAATGCGGAAGTCATCTTCTCAAGGGCAGCAAAGTAAAGATAATAGCATCAGCCACAATCGGATTTGACCATATAGATACTCAGTGGTGTGAGTCAGAGAATATCAGGTGGGTGAATGCCCCCGGATGCAACTCCTCATCAGTGATGCAGTATATCATTGCCTCGCTTTTCCAATTGGCATCGAAGAATTCCATGAACCTGCGCTCAGTGACCCTCGGAGTTGTGGGCGTCGGGAATGTGGGGTCAAAGGTTGTCATGGCAGCCAGGGCCATAGGCATGAATGTACTGCAGAACGACCCCCCGCGAAAAAGAAGGGAAGGGCTGAAAGATTTCATCTCACTTGACAATTTGCTAGCAGAATCTGATATCGTTACCCTCCATGTACCTCTTAAGAGGGATGGCCATGACAAGACCCATTACCTGATAAACCGCAGGAATCTTGTAAGGATGAAGAGTGACAGCATCCTTATAAATACATCCCGCGGCGAAGTTGTTGACAACAATGCCCTGCGCATGGCACTCTCTGATGAAATCATAGGTGGTGCCGTCCTTGATGTTTGGGAAGGTGAACCCGATGCTGACACCGGCCTCATAGAGCTTACTGACATTGCCACTCCCCATATCGCTGGCTATTCCGTTGACGGCAAGGCAAATGCCACTGTAAAAGCAGTCAGGGAGGTGGCGGAGACTCTTCAGATACCTCTCCGTGACTGGCAGCCGGAGTCTGTGCCCCAGCCGGTGGAACCGGTGATTGATCTGACGGCCCATGCCGGGAAATACCAGGCCGCAGAGCTTGCCGGTCTGGCGGTGATACATACTTATCCTGTTAAAGAGGATGACCGGCTGTTCAGAAAAGAACCCGGAAAATTCGAATTCCTGCGTGACAATTATAGGATAAGAAGGGAATTCAATTCTTACTTTGTGAAGGTAAACGAGGAGGACGCAAGGGAGATCCTTGCCCGACTGGGATTTAACATGATATAACATTGTTTAATGAACTCATTAATTTAATAACTCTATGAAAGCTGATATCGGACTTATAGGACTAGCAGTGATGGGAGAGAATCTGGTACTGAACATCGAAAGCAGAGGATTCACTGTTGCTGTTTTCAACCGCTCAACCGAAAAGGTTACAAATTTCGTCAACGGGCGCGGAAAAGACAAGAATATCATCCCGACCTACTCCCTGGAGGAGCTGATAGATAATCTCAGCCGGCCACGCAGGGTGATGCTGATGATCAAGGCCGGAAAGCCGGTGGATGATTATCTTGATATGATAATCCCCATGCTTGACAAGGGTGACATAATCATCGAAGGGGGCAACTCTCATTTTCCGGACACCATACGAAGGACCCAATATGTCGAGAGCAAAGGCCTGCTATACATTGGCACAGGCGTGTCAGGAGGTGAGGAGGGCGCACTTCTCGGACCGTCACTGATGCCCGGAGGCTCCAGGGAAGCATGGCCTCATGTGAAAGAGATATTCGATGCCATTGCAGCCAAAACACCTGACGGTGCTACCTGCTGCGCATGGATAGGCGATAACGGTGCCGGCCACTTCGTCAAAATGGCACATAACGGAATAGAGTATGGTGACATGCAGCTCATCTGTGAAGCCTATCACCTCTTCAGGGGGATAGCTGACTTTTCCCACGATGAGATGGCTGACATATTCACAGAATGGAACAGAGAGGAACTTGACTCTTACCTTATTGAGATAACAAGTGAAATCCTGAGATTCAAAGATACCGACGGATCACCCATCGTCACCAGGATCCTTGACTCTGCCGGACAGAAAGGCACCGGGAAATGGACGGTCACAACAGCTCTCGACCTGGGAGTACCTCTTAGCCTTATAGGGGAGTCTGTCTTTGCCAGGTTTATATCATCAATGAAAAGTGAAAGGGTCAATGCATCAAAAATATTCAATGGCCCGAAGATCATGGCATTAGATGATAAACAAATGTTTATCAACGATATACGAAAAGCCCTTTATGCATCTAAAATAGTATCGTATGCTCAGGGGTTCAATCTTCTGAAGAATGCCGCACATGAGTACAGCTGGGATCTGAATTACGGCGAGATAGCCATGATATGGAGAGGTGGTTGTATAATCAGGTCCGCATTTCTCAATAAAATATTTGAGGCTTTCAAAAGAGACCCCGGACTGCCGAATCTTATCATTGACAGCTATTTCTCAGGAATCCTGAAAGAAAATATAGACAGCTGGAGGAGAGTGATCTCTATGGCAGCCTTGAATGGAATTCCGTTGCCCGCAATGAGCGCAGCACTCTCATGGTTTGACAGTTACAGGTCAGAATGGCTCCCTGCCAACCTGCTTCAGGCTCAGAGAGATTACTTCGGGGCTCATACTTACAGACGCATTGACAGGCCAGAAGAAGAGGTCTTCCATACAAACTGGACAGGCCGGGGAGGTGATACCGCTTCTTCGACCTATAATGCCTGAGATACCTCTCTGATTAGGCTTTATTACTTACTTTTACGAAAACAGTTAAAGAATCTTTTAGTCATGAAAAAAACAGTACATCAGCTTGTCGCCGACAATATTCGTATCCTTTCCATTGCCATGGTTGAAAAAGCCAACTCAGGGCACCCCGGGGGTGCAATGGGTGGTGCAGATTTCATGCACATACTATTCTCTGAATTCCTCAATTTTGACCC
>JAQBHM010000128.1:0-2680 GCA_032127795.1 Bacteroidales bacterium
GAATACCATAACACTTTGTTTATCAGTTATTAACCGAAATAGTACATCTGTTAATATCTTTTAATGCAGAGAGAAACGTCAGCATGGACATTTGATACCTTAGACGAAAATTTTGAAGATATTTTAATAACTAAAAAGATACAATTAACAAACAAGAAACAGGGTAAATCTAATTTACCGAAATATGAACGCTAACAGGAAAGAGGTATCGGCATCTCGCATTGAGAGTCCCCTCATGGGTTGTTCTTCTGACGAAGAACCTGGCGCGGGCACCATGATCTTCCCGCAGATCGGATCCCAAGATCATTTAGTTAGCAATCGAAGCGCGGAGTTCCTACACCGCTACTTCCCCCTAACAAGTGTCGAATATTGGAATGACTGGCGATGGCAGCTGCGAAATTCCTTCACCACCCTTGAATCATTATCTCGTATAATGACTCTGACGGATGATGAGGTGTATGCTATCAACAAGCTTAAGAATAGGCTGCCGCTGCGAATCTCTCCCTTTTATGCATCCCTGATCTATAATACGGAGCCGGGCAATCCGCTGCGCCGTACTATGATCCCCTCAGGTGATGAGATGATCACCACAGAAGCGGAGAGGGCAGATCCTCTTGATGAAATGGGCAGTAGCCCGGTGCCTGGAATAGTGCACCGTTATCCTGACAGGGCACTGTTTACAGTGACACAGTTTTGCTCCTCATATTGCAGGTACTGCACAAGGTCGCACTCTGTGGGTAAGCTCGGACATCTTACCAAGGGTGAGTGGGACCGCGCATTCAAATACCTTGCCGAGCACACCGAGATTCGTGATGTTATCATCAGCGGAGGAGATCCTCTGACTATGAATGATGAAAAGATCGGGTATCTGCTGTCAAACCTGCGAGCCATAAAGCATATAGAAATACTTAGGATAGGCACCAAGGTTCCTATTGTTCTCCCACAGAGAATTACACCTGCCCTGGTAGCTATGCTGAAGAAATATCACCCTCTTTTTATGAGCCTGCATTTCACCCACCCGGCTGAGATCAATGATGAGACCAGAAAGGCATGTACCATGCTGGCTGACGCAGGCATTCCCCTTGGCAGTCAGACCGTTCTCCTGAAAGGGATCAATGACAATCCGGTGATAATGAAGAGCCTCGTGCAAAAACTTCTTGCAATAAGAGTAAGGCCTTATTACCTGTATCAGTGTGACCTGATCCCCGGATCAAGTCATTTCAGGACTACAATCGAAAAGGGTATTGAGATTATAGAGAATCTTCGGGGTCATACCAGCGGATATGCTGTACCTCAGTTCGTTGTAGATGCTCCTGGCGGAGGAGGCAAGATACCGATTCTGCCCGCCTATGTTGTTGAAAGCGGACCGGAGAAGTGGGTTCTGAGAAATTATAAAAAGAAGCAGTACACTTACCCAAATAAAAAGTAATTAACGGATGAGGATCGGACTTACGTATGACCTTCGCTCGTGGTACCTCGGGCGCGGTTATACTATGGATGAGACAGCGGAGTTTGACAAGGAGGAGACCGTTGAAGCTCTTGAGAACGTGCTGAACCGGCTGGGTTATGAAGCCGAGCGCATTGGTAATATTTTTGAGCTTGTGGAGAAGCTTTCTTCAGGCAACCGGTGGGATATGGTCTTCAATATTACCGAAGGATTGTACGGTGACGGCAGGGAATCAGTGGTTCCTGCGCTTCTTGACCAGTACAGGATTCCATATGTCTTCAGCGGTCCGGTGGTCATGGGTATCTCACTGAATAAATACTTCGCCCGACTGGTTGTCAGCGCCGCGGGAGTCCCCGTATCCCCGGGAATAATAGCCTCATCACCTGCTGACATTGAAAATGGTTCACTCCTCACCTACCCTCTGTTTGCTAAACCTGTAGCTGAAGGAACTGGCAAGGGAATCACCGCAAGAAGTGTCATAAAAGACAAGGATGAACTTCTAAAACTGGTAACAGAGCTCATTGAACAGTATCATCAGCCGGTGCTTGTTGAAGAATACCTGCCCGGTCGCGAATTTACGGTTGGAATTACAGGAAGCGGCACTGACGCGATGATCTCCGGGGGAATGGAAGTTATCTGCAGGGACAACCTTCCCTATTCCGTTGAAGTAAAAGAAAACTACCAGGGTCTGGTGGATTACCGCCTCATTGATGACACATACAGGGATGAATGTAATGCAGTAGCACTGGCAGCGTGGCAAGCCCTTGGAGCTGTTGATGCGGGCCGTATAGACCTGAAAGCTGACAGGGAAGGAAGGATATGCTTCATTGAGGCAAACCCCCTCGCAGGATTGAATCCAGTTCATTCCGATCTCCCTATCCTTTCACGCATGTGTGGCATGGAGTATGATACCCTTATGGAGAAAATTATGAACTCTGCAAAAAAGCGATACGGATTGAAATGAGTATTAAAAAGTGTCTTATCATTTATAACGAGCCGGGACCGCATGCGCTGCCTGATGAGCTTGACGTTCTTGACCAGGTAAATTTTATCAGGGATATGCTGGTGGAATTGGGTCAGACTGTCAGGCAGATGGGCATAACCGACGACTTTTTCCGGGAGATATCCATGATTGCCGATGAGGATATTGACTATGTATTTAATCTCGTGGAAGCAGTTGGTAAAAAAGGTGAGATCCTCTATTTCATCCCTGCCCTTCTCAATATGCATCAT
>JAQBHM010000129.1:0-3591 GCA_032127795.1 Bacteroidales bacterium
GAGATATTACAGCACATTAAATGGTGAAGTTGCAAAAAAAAAACGTGCTGTCAATCCTTGCCGGCACGTTTTTTCCACATTGTCAAAGTGTTATTAACAAATATTTAGACAGATAACTATATCACAAGCATGGCATCTCCATAGGTTCCAAACCTATATTTCTCTTTAACGGCTGCCTTGTATGCATCAAAAAGTAAATTGTATCCAGTAAAAGCCGACACCATCATCAACAGGGTTGAATAGGGCAGATGGAAGTTGGAAACCATCATATCAGGGACCTTAAACTCATAAGGAGGGAAAATAAATTTATTGGTCCAACCGTCAAAAGGTTTCACCATTCCTGCCGTTGAGACCGAGCTCTCAAGAGTACGCACTACCGTTGTGCCAACAGCACATACCTTGCTTTTTCTATCCTTTGCCTTATTGATGAGGAAAGCTGAATCTTCCGTTATCTTAATGCGTTCCGAATCTACCTTATGCTTTGTCAGATCCTCAACATCCACATTCCGGAAGTTACCCAGACCAACGTGAAGGGTTATCTCGGCAAACTCGACCCCGACAATTTCAAGTCTCTTCAACAGTTCACGACTGAAATGAAGTCCTGCCGTAGGTGCTGCAACAGCTCCCTCATGTTTTGCAAATATGGTCTGATATCGCTCGTTGTCCTCCGGCTCCACCGGTCTGTTAATGAATTTAGGCAACGGAGTCTCCCCCAGTGAATAAAGTGTCTGCTTGAATTCCTCATAAGTTCCGTCAAAGAGGAACCTAAGCGTCCGTCCCCGTGAAGTGGTGTTGTCTATCACCTCAGCCACAAGCAGGTCATTTTCGCCGAAATAAAGCTTATTCCCTATCCTTATCTTCCTGGCCGGATCCACAAGTACATCCCATAACCGTTGCTCCCTGTTCAGCTCTCTGAGCAGAAATACCTCAATCTCTGCACCTGTCTTTTCCTTGTTACCGTACAGTCTTGCAGGAAAAACCTTGGTGTTATTAAAGACGAGTACGTCCTTCTCTTTGAAGTAATTAACTATGTCCTTAAATACTATGTGCTCAATCTCCCCGGTATCGCGATGCACAACCAATAATCTCGATTCATCCCTGTTCTTTGATGGGTACAGGGCAATCAATTCCTGTGGTAATGTGTATTTAAACTGCGATAACTTCATAATTTCTATCTTTAGTAGACATAAGAATATTTATACGTTTGAAATGTCGTTTTGTTTCATTCGGTTAAGAATAAATTGAAAATCATCAGGAGTGAGCGCCTTCTCCAGACTGTAATCCCCTATAGCAGTACGAACAAGCGCTGTAAGATGCGCCCCGCTGTTCACTGCTTCTCCGAGATCTCTTGCAAAAGCTCTTACATATGTTCCCTTACTGCATATAATACGTACCCTGACTTCAGTACCCTTAAAATCAATCAGTTCGAGCTCATGAAACACAACCTTGACTTTGTCAAGTCTTTTGTCAATCTTTTTCCTGGCCAATTCATACGCCCTCTTCCCATCAACAAACTTGGCGGAAAAGAGAGGCGGTTCCTGCATCTGCTCACCTTTAAACCGGTCAAGGGCATCATTAATAAGCTCTTCAGTGATATGCTCAACCGGATATTCCCTGTCGACCTCACTCTCACAGTCAAATGAAGGTGTGGTCTGGCCAAGTCTGATGACTGCCATATATTCTTTCCGTAGATCTCTGAACTCCTCGATCCTTTTTGTTGCTTTTCCGGTACAGATAATCATAAGCCCTGTGGCAAGAGGATCCAATGTTCCGGCATGTCCAACCTTCAGTTTCTTCAGCCCGCAACTGTGCCTTATTACCATCTTGACCTTTCTGACAAGGTCAAATGATGTCCAGTACAGTGGTTTGTCAAACAACAAAACCTCCCCCTCTTCAAAAGTAAAATTCTTCCCCTCCATTCTCAGGCAAATAATATGAGAGCTACCCCTACCAAAGCACAATATATTGCAAACCAGAGCAACTTGCCCTTGCTGACAATTTTTATCATCAATTTGCAGGCAAAATACCCTGAAACAAAGGCTGTGGCAAAAGCGATAATAAGTGGCACAATCACCACATCAACAGCACCCGCCGTTGTTGTCATGACCTCAATAAAACTGGCGCCGAGAATAGGGACTATCACCATCAGAAATGAGAATCTGGTAAGCTCCTCTTTCCTGTAACCCAGCATTAATCCTGTTGAAATGGTTGTTCCTGACCTCGATAATCCGGGAAGGACTGCCAGGGCCTGGGCTAGTCCCATCAGAAAAGCGCCGGTATAAGTTATCTTCCCTGATCTCCTGGGAACAAAATGGCCAACAGTTAAAAACAAAGCCGTAACAAGCAGAAGTGATCCTGTAATGGTCATATCACCAACGAAGAAGCCCTCAACGAACTCTTTTAGAGTAAAACCCACAATTGCTACCGGAATCATTGAAACTATAAGTTTCAAAACATAACCTGTTTCTTCATTCATAGAAAACTGAAACACTCCCCGAATGAGCTTCGCTATTTCTTTCCTGAAAACAACAACTATGCTTAATACTGTTGCCCCGTGAACAACAACTGAGAAAAGAAAACTCTCTTCAATTCCACCCAGGAAATATTTTACAATCTCAAGATGTCCCTCGCTGCTTACGGGAAGAAACTCCGTAAGCCCCTGTACCAATCCGAAGATCAGAGCCTCATACCAGTTCATTAAAGAATTTTAAAGTAGTTTTTATTTGCGGTCATCCCTTGGTCTCTTCATGATGGCGAAGATCTCAAACACAAAACCAGCCAGGACTATAAGCGGGGCCAATGTGATCCTGCGGAAACTGAAAATGTCATCCGAAAAAACGGTAGGATCTTCAGATTTTCCACCAGCCATCAGTATGAAGCCAATAATAATGATAATAAAACCTATTGCCATCAGTTTATAGTTCTCTTTCCCGAGGGCAAAACCGGTCTTCTGTTCATTTTCATTTTTCGAACCCATATCTTTAAAAGTATAATTTATCTTCATGCATGCCCAGATACCTGTTCAGGGCAAAATATGTTGAAAGAGCATTGATTACCACACCCGCTGCCACCAGGGCAAGACACAATAAAAGGAATAAGTTGATGTTTTCATAAGTAAACAATGTAAAGAACTCTTTTTCAACCAGATACATGAGGCCCATCAATAACCCTATGGCAATTAAGGCTGCAAGAAATCCGAAAAAGAGACTTTTAAGAAGAAAGGGCTTCCTGATGAATGATCTGTTGGCGCCTATCAACTGCATTGTATTAATTAAAAACCGTTTTGAGTATATTGACAGTCTTATTGTATTATTGATGATTGTCAATGCTATGAGAAACAGCAGGGTGCTGATTGTCAGCAGAAAAGCACTGATCTTTCTGACATTTTCATTTATCAGATTAAGTATTGACTCCTGGTAAAAAACTTCATCAACTACCGGATATTCAAGAATATTTTTTTCGATCTTCATCACACTGTCAGGATGAGTATAATCAGCCAGCAGATATACATCTATGGTGGGCATCAATGGATTGTACCCCAGGAAATCGAGAAAATCCTCACCCAGTTCATCTTCCATTTTTACAGCTGCC
>JAQBHM010000130.1:0-3410 GCA_032127795.1 Bacteroidales bacterium
TACCGTGGGCCCTGCGTTGATGAATACCCTCCTGCCTACAAGGGGAGACTCACCTGTTTTTTTTTTTGAGAATAACGATATGATCTCCCCTGCTATCTCTTCCGGTTCAGCCATTCGGCCTATGCCCGAGAGGCCGCTGGCAAGCTCACCGGTTGCAGGTTCTATTATATGATTCCCTGCTGACTTCAAAGCGTCAATATTTCTTCTCGTGGCTACATGGTTTAGCATGTCAAGGTCCATTGCCGGGGCAATAAAAACCGGACATCGGGCTGACAGGTAAGATGTTAGCAGCAGGTTATCCGCAATTCCGGCAGCCATCTTGCCCATTGTATTTGCCGTAGCCGGGGCTATCAGGTAAAGGTCAGACCATAATGCCAGGTCAACGTGGCTGTTCCATCTCCCATCCTCAGGATCGAAAAAATCTACCAGGACAGGATTCTTTGACAGGGTGGCCAATGTTAAAGGAGTGATGAATTCTTTCGCCAGTGGCGTCATCACCACTTTTACTTCGGCACCTTCCTTAACAAGCAACCGGATGATAGTTGCCGCTTTGTAAGCTGCAATACCTCCGGTAACGCCAAGCAGTATCTTCCTGCCCTTAAGCATATGCTTTTATATTGTTTTCGGCTTCTGCTCCTTGTCGGGATTGCGGTAAAAGACCTTACCTTCCTCGAACTCGGCAAGAGAGATGAGCGATGGTTTTGGAAGCCTCTCGTAGAATTTTGATATCTCAATCTGCTCCCTGTTCTCGAATACCTCTTCAAGATTATCATTGAAAGAAGCGAACTCCTCAAGCTTTGAGTTCAGTTCCTGCTTCATTTCAACACTTATCTGGTTTGCACGCCTGGTACATATAATCACACTCTCATATATGTTACCCGTATCGCCGTCAAACTCATTAAGGTCTCTGGTGATCGTTGTAAATGCTGCTGATGTTTTTTTATAATCCATAGTTCTGTTGAATATTCAATTTGTTTCTGCTGTTGTGCCGGTAGTATCTACTTTAAGAAATCTGGCAGTGGCCTGCATGATTCTCCTGACGTCTTTACTGTACCTTCCCTCAGGGAATTCTTCTATAAAAGAATAATACTCATCAAGAGTGGCCTGATATCTCTCCACCTGCTTTGCTGCAACACTGAGTGTGGCATAAAGGTAAAGGGCATCAAGCTTAAGGAACATTAGCTCCTCGCGGTATTTTGTATCAGGGTACTCTTTCAGGCTGTTGGAAAGTGACACCGTAGCTGCACGGTACTGCTTAAGGTCATAGTACAGTTTGGCACTCAGGTATGATTTTTCTACCAGTTTTTCCTGAAGTTCATTGACCCTGGCCTTGCTGTCGTCACTCCTGGAACTCATGGGATACCTCTTCAGGAAAATGGTGAAGCTCTCAATGGCCTTCCTTGTATATGCCTGGTCAAGCTCAGGCCGGGGGCTCATGTTGTAATCGCAGAGAGCTGACATGTATGCTGCCTCTTCAGCATTGGTGCTCATCGGGTAGAGATCGGCAAAATTCTGATAATAGGTGCCGGCCATGAGCCAATCCTGGAGCTTGTAATGCGCCTGCGCATTGATCCAGTTAAGCTGTTCAGCCTCTTCTGTAGCCCTGAACCTTGGAAGTATCTGCCCGAGCAGTTCAACAGTCTTTACATACTTGCCTTCATCATAATAGTCATAGACCTTCTGCTTTTTGAGCTCGAAATCAGTGCTCTTCAGAAGTTTCTCATACTCACCGCATGAAGTGACGATAAGCGCCAGCAGGGAAAGGATATATAGTTTTGACCTCATAATAAAAATGTTGCGCAAAATTACTACTTTTTTTTACAATCACAGGATATAACATCACAAAAGTGGTGCAATTTGATTTAATGACGGGTTAAAGGAATGTTAATATGTGGGGATAAATAGGTATAAATAGGTACTCGGCAGGAAATATGTTTTTCTTATTTTTGCGGGCATTAATCAAAAACGATACTATAGTGGACATTTTCGAGAAGATCAGAAAGAACAGGGGAGAACTGGGTCAGTATCAGCAGATGGCTGACGGTTATTTCATGTTTCCCAAGCTTGAGGGTGAAATAGGCCCCAGGATGAAATTCATGGGTAAAGAGGTATTGAACTGGAGCCTGAACAATTACCTGGGTCTTGCCAATCACCCTGAAATAAGAAAAATCGATGCGGATGCAACAGCTCAGTATGGTCTTGCTTCACCTATGGGTGCCAGGATGATGTCAGGGCAGACTACCATGCATGAGAAATTCGAGCAGATGGCTGCCGAATTCGTAGGTAAGGAAGCTGCCTACCTGCTCAACTACGGCTACCAGGGGATGGTTTCAATAATAGACAGTCTTGTAGGAAGACATGATGTGATTGTGTATGACTCTGAATCGCACGCCTGCATCATGGATGGTCTTCGTATGACCCTCGCCAAGAGGTTTGTCTATCCGCATAATAATATGGAGGGATTCGAGAAGCAGCTTGACCATGCTCAGAAAATCGTGGACGGAACCGGCGGCGGTATCCTCGTTATTACCGAAGGTGTTTTCGGCATGGCCGGTGACCTTGGAGCACTGGACAAAATCGTTTCCTTTAAAAAGAAATACAACTTCCGCCTTCTTGTTGATGATGCTCACGGAATAGGTACCATGGGCAGTACAGGTGCCGGAACCGGTGAACACTTCGGCGTCCAGGATCAGATTGACGTTTACTTCGGCACCTTCGCCAAGAGTTTTGCAGGAATAGGTGGATTTGTGGCCGGCGACAAGGATATTATCAGTTTCCTCAGGTTTAATCTCCGTTCACAGATATATGCCAAATCACTGCCTATGGCAATGACAATAGGCGCTATCAAGCGTCTTGAGATGATAAAGGAACATCCGGAGCTCCGCAAAAAGCTCTGGATCATTGCACGAGCCCTTCAGGAAGGATTCAGGGAAGCAGGGTTCGACCTGGGCAAAACTGAATCACCGGTGACACCGATATTCCTTAAGGGAGGTATTCCCCAGGCGACACAGATGACCAAGGACCTGAGGCAGAACTATGGCATCTTCTGCTCCATAGTTATATATCCTGTTGTGCCGAGGGGAGTCATCATGCTTCGCATAATACCCACAGCCGCACATACCCTCGAGGATGTGAAATACACCATAGACTGCTTCAAGGAAGTCAAACAGAAGCTTGAGTCAGGTTATTACCCCAACGAAATTGCAGATTTCAAAAACTGATTCTCATATAACAAAGTAAGAGGCTGTCTCAAAAGTACTTTTACCACCCCGTCCGTCCGCCAGCAGGCGGACTGACACCCCTCCGTGAATAGGAGGGGAAATGGCTGAGTTTAAATATTTTAACTTTCTCCTCCTTGATAAGAGGAGTACCCTGACCGAAAGCGTCAGGGGAGGAGGTAACTTTTGAGA
>JAQBHM010000131.1:0-14060 GCA_032127795.1 Bacteroidales bacterium
AGGCAGTGGAGGTTGAAAAGAAAAAGCCTGACCCTGAGCAGTTGAAGAGAGAGGCGGAGGCACGTGTGGCAGAGCAGAAAAGACGGGAAGAGGCAGAGGAAGAACGTAAAAGGATAGAACAGGAGACTGCAGAGAGACTGAGGCGTGAGGAGGAACAACGAAGGCTGGCACAGATTAGTGACAGAACGAAGAATGCCTTTGGTAACGCAGGCAATACCGGGACAGCGGGTGAGAGTGAGGGTCTTGCCGGAGGGAAGGGCAACCAGGGTGTTGAGTCAGGCACCGAAGGAGTGCGCAACTACGGTCCCGGCAGCGGAACGGGTAACTCCAATATCTCATACGACCTTGCCGGACGGAGGCACCAGTCGCTCCCAATTCCAAAATACGACTACCAGGGCGAAGGTGTTGTGGTAGTTGAAGTCACCGTTGACAAAACAGGGACGGTTACCAAAGCTGTACCTGGTGTCAAGGGTTCCACAACACTTGATGAGTACCTACTCAGGGTGGCCCGTGAAGCGGCTCTGCTGGCAAAGTTCGACAGTAATCCCAATGCTCCTGTAATACAGAAGGGCACCATCTCCTACAACTTCAAGCTTAAGTAGGTTAAGAACCTGTTTCAGAATAGTCTGATCAGCAGGTCAAATACTCCTGTCAGTTCAAGGGCTGAAGCCATTACTGCCACAAGCAGCACTATTCGCACCACCCGGGGTCCCCAGCTTACCGCTACTCTTGAAGCAACAAGCGCTCCCAACCCCTGTCCTGCTGCAAGCAGTAATCCCATAAACCAATTCACCTGTCCGCTCACAATAAAGACTGCCAGGGCTACAGCAGTAAAGAGAAATACAATCACAACTTTCAGGGCATTGGCTTTAGTAAGGCCAACGCCTGCGCCCAGCACCAGCGCGGCAAGCAGGAAGAATCCAACCCCCGCCTGAATAAATCCTCCGTAAATGCCAATAAAAAAGAAGATCAATGACACCCACCAGCGCCGTTTTGATGTGATGGTCAGGGAGTGCTCGCGGACCCACTGTTCAGGCTTATAAAGAATGACGAAAAACATGAATACAAGGAGGCCGCCTATCAGCATCCTCATAACATGTTCATTGATACGTACAGCCACCAGTGAACCCACTAATGATCCGGCAATGGCCGGTGCTGCCATCCATAGACTCTCTCTGTAAGTAATGATCTTCTGTCTCCTGAAACTCCATGATCCCACAGCACTCTGTACCAGTACTCCTATCCTGTTGGTTGCGTTGGCAACATTGGCAGGCAATCCCAGGAACATGAGCAGGGGAAGGGTGATCAGTGATCCGCTTCCGGCAAGAGTGTTTATAAAACCGGCAAAGAGACCAGCGGCAATGACCACAACATACATGTACCATTCCATCAGGGACCGGTTTATTTCTCCATTATCTCCCTTACAGAGACAATAAGGTTGTCAAACAGGTTATTATCCTTGATGACGTAGTCAGTAATGCCTTTGCGTGCAAGATCAATCATCACCTCTCCCCTTTCCTGTGCCGAAAGAATGATTACCGGCAGACCCGGGTTGATCTCACGCAATCTGTCGAATGTCTCCATACCGTTCATTGGCTTTCGATTCTCCATGACAAAGAAAAAATCGAGTATAACAAGGTCAGGATTCTCATGAAGGGCATTTATACAATCTTCGCCAAAAGCAAATGATTTCACCCTGAAGCCTTCAGCTCCCAGCCGTGCACCAACGAGTCTGTTTATCAAAGGATCATCGTCAACCACAAACACCAGTTTTTCTTTCAATGACATCAGATTCAGGTTATGAACTAAATATAGTAAACTAAACCTAAATAACTATTTGGCGAACAACGGATAGTCTCTCATCATACTGATCACCTTCTGCCCTACCGATGTTATCACCGATTCATTTTCAATCTCACTCATTACTTCATCAATAAGGCTGACTATCATTCCCATCTCATTTTCATTCAGGCCGCGGGTGGAGATAGCAGGTGTTCCCACCCTGATACCGGATGTCAGGAATGGGGAGCGTGTATCAAAAGGCACCATATTCTTGTTCACCGTTATATGTGCTCTTACCAGGGTGTTCTCGGCTTTCTTTCCTGATATATCAGGGAATTTAGGGCGAAGGTCAATAAGCATTGAGTGGTTGTCTGTGCCGTCAGAGATAACCTTATATCCGTGAGCCATAAATGCCTCAGCCATTACAGCTGCATTCTTTTTCACCCGCACCTGGTACTGTCTGAACTCCGGAGTAAGAGCCTCGATGAAAGAGACTGCTTTTGCGGCAATGACATGCTCCAGCGGACCTCCCTGTATACCAGGGAAAACTGCAGAATTTAACATTGCTGACATCATTTTTATCTCACCTTTAGGAGTAGTTACGCCCCAGGGATTTGGAAAGTCCTTACCCATGAGTATAATACCACCGCGAGGCCCTCTGAGGGTCTTATGTGTAGTGGAGGTTACTATATGGGCGTATTTGACCGGATTTTCCAGAAGCTCAGCGGCAATCAGTCCTGCAGGATGAGCCATATCAATCATCAAAAGAGCCCCGATCTTATCTGCTATGGCCCTCATACGCGGATAATCCCATTCTCTTGAATAGGCTGAGGCTCCCCCGACAATCAGCTTAGGCTTTTCCCTGAGAGCTACCTCCTCCATCATATCATAGTCAACTCTGCCGGTCTCCTCCTTCACCCCATAGGATACAGGCCTGTAAAGAATCCCTGATGAATTTACCGGTGAACCGTGTGACAGATGACCTCCGTGAGAGAGGTCAAGTCCCAGGAAGGTGTCACCCGGCTTAAGAACAGTAAAAAAGACCGCCATATTTGCCTGTGCTCCCGAATGCGGCTGAACATTGGCATATTCTGCATCAAAAAGCTTCACAAGCCTGTCTATTGCTATCTGTTCAACCTGATCAACAACCTCACATCCACCGTAATACCTGTGCCCGGGATATCCTTCAGCATATTTGTTGGTAAGTACTGATCCCATAGCCTCCATAACCTGCGGACTGACGAAGTTCTCTGATGCTATTAATTCTATCCCGTTTGTCTGACGAAGCCGCTCCTTGATAATCAGGTCAAATATTTCAATGTCTCTGTCCATGGCAGTCAAAATTCTATTATATACTTAATTATTAATGATTTAGATTTTTTCTAAATTTCTGGTATGATCACAAATATACACTTTAATATTTATTTCATTGATGATACATATTTTACTATTTTAGCTCTCTCCGGCATTTAATGCAGTGCCTGCGTTAATCAACAAACCCAACAAAACTGTCAACCCGATGAAAAGAAGTATCCTCCTGGTATCCGCAGTTCTGTTTCTGGCCTGCTGCGGTCGCGAAACAGCACTGAAGAGTTTGGGGCACAGCTCCTTACACGAAAAGATAAATCTTCCTGCCATACCTTTTGCTCCCCGCAGTTATATCTGCTACCGGGCTGAGGAGAAAATGAATATTGACGGTAACATAACAGACAAAGAATGGTCTGCATCGCCCTGGAGTGAACTTTTCACGGATATCGAAGGTGATCTCAGGCCTGCTCCCCTGTTTGACACACGAATGAAAATGCTCTGGGATGACAGTTATCTTTATATTGCCGCTGAGCTTACAGAGCCTCATATCCGTGCCACACTCAGGCAGCGTGACACCATTATCTTCCATGACAATGATTTTGAAGTGTTCATTGACCCTGACGGTGATACTCACGGTTACTATGAGTTTGAAATGAATGCATTCAATACTGTCTGGGACCTGCTTCTGACGAGGCCATACCGTGATTTCGGGCAGGTAATTGATGCATGGGATATCAAAGGTCTCCTCTCAGGGGTGAAGATCTACGGGACCATTAATGACCCGTCCGACCTTGATGACAAGTGGACTGTTGAGCTTGCCTTTCCTTTTGATGTACTTCAGGAATGGGGCAATATGCCAGCTGATGGGACAGAATGGAGAGTGAATTTTTCGAGGGTAAACTGGAAGACCAAGATCGAGTCAGGCAGGTATGTCAAGGAGACCGATCCTGAGACGGGCAAGCTACTGCCTGAATACAACTGGTTATGGTCACCCCAGGGGTTGATAAACATTCATTACCCGGAGATGTGGGGTTTCCTTCTTTTCAGCACAGAAGGTGCCGGCCACGGTGACACAGAGTTCAAAATGAACCCTGATGAGCTGATTAAGTGGGATCTTCGCAGGTTGTACTATGCCCAGCGTGCTTACTCAGCAGAAGAAAGAGCCTATACTGATGATACCTCACTGCTGGCTTTCTACGGATACGAGCCGGCAGGCTTATCACCTGAGATCCTTCTTACAATGGCCGGATATGAGGCTTCACTGCCTTCCGCTACAGGGCATGGTTATATATACATAAACAATACAGGCATGACATGGTCTGCCTTCTCAGAATAGGGCTTTTGCAGATTATTCCTCCGAGAACTGTTTCAGCAGTTCTCTATATGCACCAAAGATTCTGGATTTAGAGATGAATCCCACATATTCACCGCTGTCGAGTACCGGCAGATTCCAGGCTCCGGTCCGGGTGAATGTATCCAGCACAACGTCTCCTTTTTCCCTGATATCTATATATGAGGGCGGTATTGTCATCAGTTCCCTGATTGAGATCTTGTCATACAGGTCAGGATTGAACATCTTGTCTCTCACGTCATCTAGAAGTACCACTCCCTCGAGGATATTGAACTCATCAACAACAGGGAAGATATTCCGCTTGGATTTTGCCACCTGAATGACCAGGTCTCCGAGATTTCCTTCAGGGTTTACGGTGAGCAGATCGGTCTCCACCTCTTTGGTCCAGTCAAGTAAAGTCATTACGGCTTTGTCCTTGTCATGGGTAATCAGTTCTCCGCTTGCTGCCAGCTGCTGGTGATATATGGAATGCTTCTGGAAACTCCTGATTGTTATATAACCAACTGTTGATGTCACTATCAATGGGATGAAAAGGCCGTAACCTTCTGTTATCTCGGCGATAAGGAAAATGGCTGTCAGAGGGGCGTGAAGCACTGCCGCAAACAATCCGGCCATGCCTGCCAGCGTGAAGCTGCTTTCAGGCAGGCCAAGGTCAAAAAAGTTATTCATTGCACTGCTGAAGAGATAGCCGGCCACGCCGCCGGTAAAGAGAGTAGGTGCCACAATACCTCCCACTCCCCCGGCACCGTTGGTTGAGGCTGTGGCAACCACCTTGAGCAGGACCAGGGCAGAAAGTAAAACAAGGATGATCCATGGTGCAGAAGCTATATCACCGAAAAGGGTGGCACCGACAACTGAAAAAGATTCCCCGTTAAGTATTTTGAGGATAGAATCATAGCCTTCACCGTAGAGAGAAGGGAAGGCATAGATCAGGATACCCAGGATGACCCCTCCGGTTACCAGTCTTACATAGCTGTTATTTATCTTCTGATACAGTTTCTCTATGCTAATTGTCATCTTGGTAAAATATAACCCGGTAAGACCTCCAAAAAATCCAAGCAGGATATAGTACGGAATATTACGGATAAGAAAGGTTTCCCTTACATGAAAAGAGAAGAGCACATCATTGCCCATAAAGAAGTAAGCTACGGTGGCAGCAGTGACGGAAGAAATAAGGAGAGGAACAACAGATGACATTGTAAGGTCAAGCATAAGTACTTCCAGGGTAAACAATATGCCACCGATGGGGGCCTTGAATATGCCTGAGATTGCGCCGGCAGCTCCGCATCCCAGCAGCAGTGTAATATTTTTATAGTTGAGTTTAAAGTACCTGCCTATTGATGAGCCTATGGAAGCCCCGGTAAGGGCAATAGGTGCCTCAGCGCCTACTGATCCTCCAAAACCAATGGTCAGAGAGCTTGCAAGTATTGATGACCAGTTATTATGTGATTTGATATAGCTCTTGCGTCTTGAGATAGCATAGAGGACACGGCTTATACCATGTGAAATATTATCACGTACAAGGAATTTCACCACCATTACCGTAAGCAATATGCCGGCCATGGGATAGGCAAGAGAGAGGATCCCTCCCGCGCCTTCCATAACGCCCTGCGTGAACAGAACGTGAGTGTAATGAATAGCATTTTTCATTGCTACTGCCGCCAAAGCGCTGGCAATACCCACAACGAAACTGAGAAGGTAAAGAAGCTTCTGCTGGTCATCGAAAAAAGACTTAAGATATCCCTTAAGCCTGGAAAAAATATTCCTGCTCATTATTTAACAACACTCATTTTGCCTTTCCTTCTCACAAATATATGACAAAATGAGGAGCAGCATTTAATTTTGGTAAGTTTGGGAAAAATTAGGCCTCTCTTTTAAAATATTTTAACAGAAATATGAAACCGGCATCTGCATGATAAAATTTGAAAAACATATTTTGTCCAACGGACTCAGGGTACTGGCTCACTATGATGCAGATACCCCGATGGTCACGACAAATCTGCTTTATGATGCAGGCTCCAAAGATGAGGATCCGGATGCCACCGGGTATGCTCATCTCCTTGAGCATCTTATGTTTGAAGGCTCGAAGAATGTGCCGGTCTTTGACACTCCTGTGATGCTTGCCGGCGGGGAGAATAATGCCTTCACAAACAATGACCTGACAAATTACTACATAACCCTGCCGGCAGGCAATCTTGAGACTGCCCTCTGGCTTGAATCAGACAGACTCCTGGGATCCCATCTCTCAAGCGAGAAGCTGAATACGCAAAAGAGCGTGGTCATTGAAGAATACCGGCAGCGTTATCTCAACCAGCCTTACGGTGATCTTTTCCTGCTTTTGAGGCCGTTGGCTTACAAAGTGCACCCATACATGTGGCCGACCATAGGCAAGGAGATCAATCATATCAAGCATGCAGACAGAAAAAGTGTGACTGATTTTTTTTCAAGGCATTACTTACCGTCAAATGCCATCCTGAGCATGGCTGGCAATGCAGAGCCTGACATTGCTTTCAGGCTTGCCGAGAAATGGTTTGGTGATATCCCTGCAGGGAACCATCATCTGCGCAGCCTTCCTGAGGAGCCGTTGCAGACGGAAAGAAGAGAGATGACAGTATACCGTCAGGTGCCAGCAGCGGAGTTGCTCATGGCCTTTCATACCGACGGCAGAAACAGTCGGGACTTTTATATCCTTGACCTGCTCACAGATATTCTTTCAGGATGTGACTCAGGGCGTTTTCCAGGCATACTGGTGAGAAATAAGGAACTGTTCAGCGAGGCTGATATTTATCTCTCAGGGGAGATTGAGCCGGGATTGGTGATTGTATCGGGAAGGCTCCGGGAAGGGGTTGACATTAACGAAGCGGAGAAGGCTGTTGCGGAAGAGCTTAATAAGGTGGTACAGGAGCCTGTCACTCCTGCTGAACTTGACAAGGCACGCAACAGGTATGAATCTCATCAGCTGATGTCATACATCAGCGTCGCCAACAAAGCTTTTAACCTGGCATTCCATGAGTTGCTCGGTGATGCCGGAGGGATAAATGCCGAAAAAGAAAAATACATGAGTGTCACTGCAAAGGATATTATGGAAAGCGCAGCGCTTACCCTTACAGAGGCCAATTGCAGTGTAATCCATTATTTGCCTGAGAAGAAATGAGTACTCCTGACAGAACCATACAGCCATACATAGTAACACCGTCAGCCGGACCTTTTCCCTTTCCTGAGATGCATGAGCTTAGCGGCGGTGTCCCGGTCTATCTTCTGGGGAAAGGCACACCTGATCTGTTGCGGATAGAGTTTGTCTTCAATGCAGGGCAACGCATGGAGGAGGTGCATCTTGCAGCCTCAACGGCTAATGCCATGCTTACCGAAGGCACCCTCACTCATGATGCAATGACTCTTAATGACCTGATTGACAGAACCGGAGCGGCATTCACCCACATGACGGATAAGGATACAGCCTGGCTGACTGCTGTCACCCTGACAAGAAAGCTGGGTGAAGTCATGGAACTGGTAGCAGAAGTGCTTTTTCAACCCTCATTCCCTGAGACCGAATTCAGGATGCTTATGGAAAGAAGGGTCCAGAGCTTCCTGACAAACAGGCAGAAGACCTCAGTCGTTGCCAGGGAAGAGTTTTACCGTGCTCTCTTTGGTGATAACAATCAATATGGAAGAGTTAACAGGCTTGATGACTTTACCTCTCTCACCCCCGGTGATACGGCCAGGTTCCATTCAAAATATTACAGGAGGGATCGGATGTACATCACCGTTGCAGGAAAAAACCCGGAAAAGGCTTTGCCGGAGCTGGAAAAGTATTTCTCATGCAGCGGAAATGAAAAATGGCATAAAACCTCATTCCCTGATCTTTCATTAGAGACAGCTCCTCCCGGGCGTATCTTTAAAGAGGTCAGCAACTCCGTTCAGAGCGGTGTCAGGATGGGATGGAAAGGAATCAACAGGGAACACCCTGACTACAAGGGTCTCCAGGTAGCCAATGTTATTCTCGGCGGTTATTTCGGCTCAAGGCTTATGCGCAATATCAGGGAAGAAAAGGGATACACCTACGGTATAAGTTCAGTTGCCAGTGCCCTGAGAGATATAGGATTTATCACCATTGTTACCGAAGTGGCGAATGAGTACCGTGAAAAGGTGATAGACGAGATACGCAAAGAGATAACCCTGCTTACCCGTACAGAAGTGAGCAAGGATGAACTGGGCATCGTACGTAACCACATCATGGGTGAAATTGCGAGGATGTTTGACGGTCCCTTTGCATCTGCAGAGGCCATAAAAGGACTGATAGATTACGGTCCTGATCCGGACTACTACAAAAAGCTGGAAGAAAAAGTAAAAACCATCACCCCTGGTGAAATAAAGGAGCTGGTGACAACGTATTATAATATCGATACTGCCATAGAGGTCATTGCAGGTGCAAGATGATATCAAGAAAGATCATAACTATTCCCGTAATTGTTTTTATTACAATGGTCAGCATAAAGGGCCAGGATGTGATACGGCCTCTTGCTCCTTCGCTTGACAGGGTAACGGTTGAACCTTCCACGGGTTTTGCATTGCTGAACTGGTTGCCGGGAGGTTCTCCCGATGTGGGCAGCTATGTAATTTATACCTATGATAATAACATTGCCTTTGCCATTGATACCATCCATTCACCATATGCCACTTTCTATACCCATACGGCTTCTGCAGCCAGGTATAAAAGTGTGACCTATGTTGTGGCTGCAATGGACTCATCATTGAATATCAGTCCACTCAGCAACAGTCTCAGCACTATATTCCTTACAGCTGTCAATGATACCTGCAACGGCCTTATAACGCTCTCATGGACTCCCTATCAAAACTTCAATCATCCGGCAGACGGTTATGGGTTATACCTGTCTGTTGACGGTGCACCGGCGGTCTTGAGTGAATCTCTTTCAATAACTGCATTATCATATACTCTGACCGGATATATGCCTGACAGGGAGTATTGTTTCTATGTGTCAGCCATGGTTGGGTCCGTCAGGTTTTCATCATCGAACAGGCAGTGCCTGGTAACCGGCAGCGAAGGGGCCCCGGCGTGGACAGCAGTTGATGCAGTGGCGGTTTCCGAAGGAATGGTAACTGTTACAGGCAGTTATGACACTGATTCTGACATTAACCAATTCAGGGCTGAACGGTTGAGCGGTGCATCCGGGCCATGGGTCACTGTTGCTTCAGCCGACGGAAGCAACGGCAGTGTAAGCATGGCTGATACCGGTGCTGACACTTTGATAATTAATCTGTTCAGGATATCTGCTGTAGGCAGTTGCGGAACGGCTGTTGCCGTATCATCCCCGGTAAGGAATATTGTATTGACTGCCATTAGTGAGGGGAATGAGGTTTTCCTGCGATGGAACAATCCTTTCCCGGGGGAACCGGCAGTTTTTTCAGTATGGCGTAATACAGGCAGTGGTTTTGATGAAACAGCACAGGGTCTGACAGATACTGTCTGGTCCGAGGATTACCGGGGATATGCTATGGAGATATCTTCAGAAGAGGTGGTTTATCAGGTTACGGCCACAAGGGTTGATGCGCCGGCAGGCACTGCGCTGTGCCGCTCATCAGCGGCGGTATTGGCTCCGGTGGAGCTGATACATGTTGCCAATGCCTTCACTCCTGATGATAACGGTGTCAATGATATCTTCGCTCCACTGCTCTCGTTTACAGCGCTCAGCTATGAGTTTAAAGTCTTCAACCGTCTCGGAGTTCTGCTGTTCCGCACTGGCAGCCAGGGCATTGGCTGGGACGGACGTTATGGCGGCACGCTCATGCCTGCCGGCGCATACCTCTGGACCCTCAGACTAACAACACCCTCAGGAATGGTTGTTCAGAAAAGCGGTACTGTCACCATTCTGCCTTAAGCTTTACCTGCCGGGAAATAGACTGATTTTTGTATCTTTGATCCTTTCCTGGATCTTAACAGACTGATGGGTAAAACAAAAACGAACATATTCACGGAGGAAGATATCAGTCGGATTGAAGCTGAATTTAAGTCACTGAAAGACAACTTATACAGGTGTGATAAGCCAAGTGATACAGCTCTTATAGACAAGGCTTTCAGGTTTGCCAATGAGGCACACCGTGATATGCGACGCAATTCCGGCGACCCGTATATAATACATCCTATCAGTGTGGCGCGTATCGTCAACCAGGAAATGGGGCTGGGAGCAAAATCTGTTGCTGCAGCCCTGATGCATGATGTGGTTGAGGATACTGATGTACCTCTTGAGACCATTGAAAAGGAGTTCGGATCCAAGATAGCTTCTCTTATTGACGGACTGACGAAGATCTCAGGGACATACAACAAGGAGGCCAACTCACTTCAGGCAGAGAATTTCCGAAAGATGCTCATGACCCTCTCGGATGATATCAGGGTCATACTTATCAAGATCGCAGACAGGCTTCACAATATGCGTACTCTTGAGTCCATGCCTGAACACAAGAGGATGAAGGTTGCCGGGGAGACGATCTACCTTTATGCTCCTCTGGCACACCGTCTGGGACTCTTCGCCATCAAGACCGAGCTTGAGGATCTCAGTTTCAAATTCAGGCATCCGCGCATTTATGATGAGATAGCACGGAAGATAAAACTTGATGAGAAAAAGAACCTTGCCCTTATTAACAGATTCAGTCTCCCGATAATCGATAAACTTGACCAGGACAATTTTGTCTTCGACATTTCCGGCAGGTTTAAATCTATCTATTCCATATGGAAGAAGATGCAGTCAAAGAATGTTCCTTTTGAGGAAGTCTATGACCTGCTTGCCGTTCGTGTGGTTTTCCAGCCCGGTCCTGAAGAAATAAGTGAAAGGGCGCAGTGCTGGCAGATCTATTCACTTATCACTGACTTATACACGCCGAAGCCTGACAGGCTGCGCGACTGGGTGAGCAGGCCCAAGCCCAACGGTTACGAGGCTCTTCACCTGACAGTCATGGGTCCCGGGGGCCGGTGGGTAGAGGTACAGATACGCAGTCAGCGTATGGATGATATTGCTGAAAGAGGATTTGCTGCCCACTGGAAATACAAGGGAGAAACCTCGCAGTCTGAGAGCGAGCTTGACAAGTGGCTCAAACATATCCGTGAGATGCTTGCCAACCCGATGGCAGACCCCACCACATTCCTTGATGACTTCAAGATGAGCCTCTTCTCATCAGAAATAATGGTATTTACTCCAAAGGGCCTTCTGGTGAATCTCCCCAAGGGAGCCTCAGCCCTCGACTTTGCATACGAAATTCATACTGATGTTGGCAACAAAGCTATCGGGGCAAAGGTAAACTATAAGCTCTCTCCCCTATCCGTGACATTGCAGAGCGGTGACCAGGTGGAGATCATAACATCCAACATTGCTAAGCCAGTAAAGGAATGGCTGGAGTATGCCCATACCGCGAAGGCCAAAGGTGCGATCAAAGACGCTCTGAAGGATGAGTCAATAGACAGAATACAAAAGGGCATGGAGTTGCTCGAGGAGAAACTTGGAGAACTGGGAGTTTCTCCCAACTCTGACATTATTAAAAAGTTGCTTGACGGTTACCAGCTCCTGACCAAAGACGAGTTATATTCAAGGATAGGACTGGGACTGATCAATCTCGATGAGCTCCGCAAGATACTGAAAAAAGTTCCTGAAGGGAGCCTTAAGAAGTACTGGAAACTGGCCATTGGGGGCGTGACCAAGCGTTCAGAGCAGGGTAAGCCGGAGAGTGACGCTCCTGCAACAATTGATAAAAGCCATCCCTACCTCCTGCGTGAAAATGTTGACAATACCGGAAACTCCTATGTGATTGCCGAGTGCTGTAATCCTATTCCCGGTGATGAGGTGATAGGATACATGGCTCCAGACAACTCCATCGTGGTGCATAAACCCAAATGCCCCACCGCGGTAAGGCTCATGTCAAGTGAAGGCAACAGGATAATACCCGTTAGATGGACAATACACAGGCTGGCATCATTCCTTGCCAGGATAAGCATTGACGGGATTGACCGGATAGGCATGTTAAATGAGATAACCAACATCATCTCCACTGAGCTGAGTGTGAACATCCGGAACATAAACTTTTCCGTTTATAACGGCATCTTTGAGGGGATCATTGACCTTTACGTGCACCACACAAGTGACCTTAACAACGTACTCATGCAGCTTTCCAATGTCAAGGGTGTGGCAAGTGTCAAAAGGATTGAAGAATTTATTGAGTAAGGGCGAACAATTAGTTATTTTAATCAATAATTGTCTTTGAAATGGGTTATGATGATGTCAGAAAAGTTGTAAAACAGGTATTTACCGAATACCTTAACAAACATTCCTTCCGTAAAACCCCCGAGAGGTTTGCCATACTTGACGAGATATATGCCAGGGAGGGACACTTTGATATAGAGTCACTCTACATCTTCATGAAGAACAAGAACTACCGTGTTTCGCGGGCCACATTATATAACACCATTGAGCTTCTTTTAGACTGCAAACTGGTCACCCGTCACAAGTTCGGTCGCAATATGGCACAGTATGAAAAGTCATTTCAGGGCAGCCAGCATGACCATCTTATTGATACTGAGACCGGGATAGTCATGGAATTCAGTGACCCGAGGATTAAAGAAATAATTGATTCTGCAAGTGAACTTCATAACTTCACCCCTATGTATCATTCGTTGTACATCTACGGGAAGGTGAATAACAAGGAATAACAGAACAGTAACACAATCTGTCTTATTTCTTAATATTCGTTGCCTTTTAGAACTAATTCTCTTAAATTGCAGATAGTTCAACCAAATAATAATAAGTATGAAAAGTCCATCTAATGGTTTGAAAGGCATCTCAAGAGCTTTTATTGTTGCTTTTTTGGCAATGATGTTGTTACCCGGCAATGCTGCAGCACAGAAAGTTATTACCGGTGAAGTGTCCAAAACATATCAGGTCACACTGAATGACGGATCAACCGTATCCGGTAAGTTAGTATCCATAACTGACGATGAAGTTGTTATACAGTCAGGGTCAATGGGTGAAGTACGCCTTCAGAAAGGAAACATCAGAACCATGACAATGGTATCATCGTATGATGAAAAGGGATCAGAGGTCTGGTTTGCAAATCCGAATTTCAGCAAGTATCTGATAGGAAGTTCAGCTATTCCACTGGAAAAAAGGAGCGGATATTATCAGAATACCTGGGTCTTTCTCAACACCTTCTGCTACGGCATCACAAACAACATAAGCATATCTGCCGGTTTTGAGATCTTTTCAATCCTTGCTGGAGGAGATGGACCGTTTGCATTTTTCATTAATCCCAAAGCATCGTTTAAAATAGCAGATAATTTTTATGCAGGGGCAAATATCCTGTACGCAAATACTATCAGGACCATTGATGAATTCGGTGGCCTTGGCACACTTAACGGGTTTGCGACCTACGGGAATAACAATAATAATATTACCTGCGCCCTGGGATGGGGGTATGCAGGAGGTGAGTTCAGCTCCAAGCCTTTGATAACTGTCAGCGGCATGGTAAGAGCTTCAAAAAGAATTGGATTTGTAAGTGAGAACTGGATAGTACCCGGTGTAAATTCGGACGGCGGATATTACGGAATATTCTCTTACGG
>JAQBHM010000132.1:0-2917 GCA_032127795.1 Bacteroidales bacterium
AAATACCTGTTTATAAAACCCCGATTGTCAAACCGGGAATAGATGTGCTTGTTGAAGATCACCTTGACCTCGTAAAAGGCAAGAGGGTAGGACTGATAACCAATCCTTCTGCAGTTGGGGCTGATATGAGGAGCAGTATTGATATACTCGCCGGCACCCCCGGGGTTAACCTGGTGGCCCTCTTTGGTGCAGAGCACGGCGTGAGAGGAGCACAGCAGGGCAGGATCTACAGTGAAGGTGAACCCGATCCTGTAACGGGTATTCATGTTTACAGCCTCTATGGTGACTCGTATACCCCGAAAAAGGAATGGCTCGACAGTATCGATGTGATGCTCTTTGACATCCAGGGCGTGGGCTCGGCATGGTATACCTTTAAATTCTCAATGTCATGGGCGATGGAGGCCTGTGCAAAGGCAGGCATTCCGTTCATCGTTCTCGACAGACCCAACCCTCTTGGCGGCAGGATTGTTGAAGGACCGATGCAGGACACTATAAATATATACCGTCACCGTCTACCCCTCAGGCACGGTATGACCTATGGCGAGCTGGCCATGATGTGGAACGAGACCGGGGGCTACGGTGCCGACCTGACTGTCATAAAGATGAAGGGGTGGCGCCGCAATATGCTCTGGGATGATACCGGCCTGCTATGGGTGATGCCCTCACCGAACATAGACAACTGGGAGACTGCCGTGGTCTACCCCGGACAGTGCCTCTTTGAGAGAACCAACATGTCTGAAGGAAGGGGCACAACCAAGCCTTTCCTGATTACCGGAGCACCATGGGTCAATGCCGAAAAGGCAGCAGAAGACCTGAACTCCCGCGGGATAAGAGGTGCGTACTTCAGACCCCTGTATTTCATTCCGCGGGCAGAAGGAACCGGATATAACCGGAGGGGAAAACCATGGAACAAGATGTGCGGAGGCGTAGAGATAATGGTTACTGACCCATCAGCTTTCAGGTCAGTGGAAGCGACACTGCACATCATTGACGCCTACCGCAAGACAAGCCCGGACTCACTGGTGTGGTCACCCCCGATATTGATGAGGAAGCTGAATGAACCTGGCGTAACCGTGGAGGAGGTTGTAAAAGCCTGCCAGGATGATGTTATGGAATTTATGGAGTTAAGACAGAAATACTTGTTGTACAGATGAAAAAATTAATATCAATAATATTCCTGGCGGCAGTGATGCTGGCAGGGTGCAATACTGCAAGAAAAGCACAGCAAACAACACCGACTGAACCTGATGTTACGGTCAGGGTGAACAGGAGTGTCGCGCCTCAGCCTGTTGAGCTTGACCTGACAGGGTTGATGCCAGGAGATTATGCAGGCCGAAAGGTTACCGTTAACAATGGCGCACTGGATCTTACCACCGACTCAGAAGGTAAGATAACCTTTGTCATGCCTGAAACGGATACCATATTACTGTCTCTGTCGCCGTGCCCTGATCCTCAGTCTGTGTGCGACGTTGTCATTCCCATATCAGGATGGTTCGTGCCATACAAGTATGCTGTCAGACCTGATGGCAGCGTGGAACGTAAAGCACCGTGGGTGGAGTTTCGCATGACTCCTGAGGCAATAACCTCCCGGCCTCAGTTTGACTTCCTCTGCAAGAGTGAATACCCGGCTACTGTAAGTATAAACGGGATAGAACTGAAACAGTATAAGACGGGAATATTCTTCACTACGGTTAAATTCAATGAGGGAGTCAACATTGTCAGAGCTGAGGCAACAACCCCTGACGGCCGGACAGCTGTCTGTGAGCAGGAGTTTATATATGAAAAGAGGGATATGACCAGGCAGACCTATCCTCTGTGGGTTGACAGGCGTTCATTTCAGCCCGCTGCTGACTTGGAGCTTCTTCCTGATGAGGTTGTCAGGGTGAGCTTCACTGCCTCAAAAGGGCAGGAGGCATATGTAGATGTGCACCCGGGTAAGACAAGCCTGAAATGCATGCGTGCCGACTTTGATGATTTCAGTGTCTACACGGCTGAGTTGCCGCTGCGAGGCCTCAGTGCAGGTAAGAGCTATACCATGAGCCTGAGGATTGTCCCGGCGGCAGGTGCACCGGTGAGGGATGACTACAGGCCTGACATTACCAGGACAGTGGTTGTCAGGTATCCGGAAGATTACCCGCTGGTGAAGGTCAAAAATGAATATTCAAGGCTGGTTTACAACCTGGGCGCCCCGCGCCTGGGAGGACCGGTAAGATCAGAGCTTGGCCCGGGAGTGATTCTGAAGACAAGCGGTAAGATAGGCGATAACTACAGGATAAGACTCAGCAATGTTGAGACAGGATTTATAAACAAGGCTGACGTTGAGGTCATGAGCGGCTCGTGGATGCAACCGTCATATACTGTTACAAGCATGTCATGCGGCCCGTCAAACGGTGCCGACATAGTCTCAATACCATATGCAGAACCTGTTGCCTATGAGGTTTATCCGGATCCGGAACAGAAGAGGCTGGTCATAACAATTTTCGGAGCAGAGTCAGCCTCAACCTGGGTCACACACCGTATGGGATGCATGATGATAGAGAAGCTTACCTGGGAGCAGAGTACGCCTGAGACCTTCCGTGTCTTTGTGAACCTGAAGAGTGAAAATATATGGGGCTATGACATCAGGCCATCGGGCAGGAGCCTGGTGCTGCGTGTCAAGTATCCTCCCGTTTATGACCTTTCCGGGGAGAAGCCTCTCACCGGGCTGAAGATTGCCATTGAGGCCGGCCACGGCGGGTCAGGCATGGGAGCCATAGGATTGTCAGGCCTGGTGGAGAAGGAGATTAACCTCGATCTTTCCTTTAAACTTGGAGATCTGTGCAGGTCAATGGGCGCAGAGATAGTACAGGTACGCGATTCAGACAGAGACATGGGTCTGATTGAAAAGCGGAACATTGCCCTTTCATCAGGTGCGGAT
>JAQBHM010000133.1:0-3502 GCA_032127795.1 Bacteroidales bacterium
TCACCATCACCACCATGATCATCCCCATGATCACGGAGACAAACACAAAGAAGGTCTCCGGGGAGAGATGCCGAAATCTCATTCTCACCGCAGAAACCTTGAAGATATTGAGAATATTATCAGTTCCTCATCGCTGGGAAAAAATGTAAAGGAACTCTCGCTTAAGATCTTCAGGCATATTGCTGAAGCAGAGGCAACAGTACATAATATACCTGTTAATGAGATCCATTTTCACGAAGTGGGAGCTGTAGATTCCATTGTGGATATTGTTGGAGCGGCCATCTGTTTTATTTCCCTCGATGTAAGCAAAGTATATGTCTCTGATATTGAACTTGGAAGCGGCATGGTAAGATGTGAGCACGGTCTTCTGCCGGTGCCGGCGCCGGCCACCGCAAGCATTATCAGGGGCTTCCCGGTGCATAAGGGAGGTGTGGCTTTTGAAGCCACCACCCCTACCGGTGCTGCCATCATAGCAGCCCTGGCCGAGCCGGCACCGGCAGGACTCAGGTACAGTATCACCAAAACAGGATACGGCATAGGTCAGAAAGACAACCCTGACCTCCCAAATATCCTGAGAGTATATCTTGCTGAGACAAAAGATCAGCCTGCATCAGGCCATCAGTCATTCATGGTTGAGTGCAACATTGACGATATGAACCCGGAGCTGTCAGAATATTTATCCTCAAGGCTTTTTGCATCCGGAGCAGGAGATGTCTTCTTCACACCTGTAATAATGAAGAAGGGAAGACCGGCATTTACAGTTAGCATTATTTGTGAGGAAGACCGGCTTAATGATATCAGGGAAATACTCTTTACCGAGTCCACGACAATCGGACTGAGGATAATGCCTTTTTTGAAGGAGACCCTTCAGCGGGAGTTTGTGGAGACGAAGACACGGTTTGGCATGGTGGTGATAAAGAAGTCATTTTTCAACGGCAGGCTC
Organism: Bacteroidales bacterium; assembly: GCA_032127795.1. GTDB lineage: Bacteria > Bacteroidota > Bacteroidia > Bacteroidales > VadinHA17 > SR-FBR-E99. The sequence continues at coordinate 944 of JAQBHM010000133.1, forward strand.
GTTTCAGTGAAGCCTGAAGCTGACAGGTGTGCAGCCATTGCTTCTGAGACAGGATTGCCGATGAAGCAGGTTATTCAGGATATCATGCTTGATTTGAGAGGAGAAGAATGACCAGGGAGGAGAAATTTCAAAAGCTCAGGCTGATTCTTGCAGAAGCAGAGTCAGCTGTAATAGCACTCTCCGGAGGCACTGACAGTATTTTTTTGGTATGGGCGGCCTCGGGTGTAGAAACCCTGAAGGTAATGGCGGTAACCATTAACTCACCTTACATGTTTGCATCTGAGATCAGGGAAGCCATCGATTTCTGCCGAAAACTGGGTGTGGAGCACAAACAGGTAATAATGGGCATCCCCGGGGTTGTCAGGAACAATCCGCCGGAGAGATGTTATCTCTGTAAGCGGGAGGTGATGAAACTGATAACGGGAGAAGCCGCAATAGCAGGCTTAAAGTATGTCTTTGACGGCACAAATGCTGACGATGTCTCGGACTACCGTCCCGGAATGAAAGCCCTGAAGGAATTCGGCGTGAGAAGTCCCTTGCTCGAGGCTGGTCTTACCAAGGCAGAAATAAGGGATCTGTCAAAGAAAGCAGGACTGTCAACATGGGCAAAGCCATCCAATGCATGCCTGATGACCCGTTTTCCTCACGGGACAGAAGTTAATCCTGATGAATTCCGTAAAGCGGAAGCCGCCGAAGAGTTACTTTCAGCTCTTGGGCTGACAGGATCAAGGGTCAGGGTTCACGGTGAGATGGTAAGGATAGAATGCATCAGGGAAGAGATAGCCCTGCTCCTTGATGAGAAGATGAGAAGCGCTGCCATATCAGGCCTTAAGGCACTTGGCTACATATATATTACTGTTGACCTCGAAGGGTACAGGACCGGAAGTATGAACAAGAAAATGGAATGACATGAATACCAGGGAGCTGGAGAGCATACTGAATGAAATAAAAGCCGGTTCGTTACCGGTTAATGAAGCGATGGAGAAGCTTCGGGATTTCCCGTACAGTGATCTCGGGTTCGCGCGTATTGATCACCACCGTGAAGTAAGAACGGGTTACCCGGAGATTGTATACTGCGCCGGCAAAACACCGGAACAGGTGAGGGCCATTTTTGAGGTGATGGAGGACCATGAGAATAATATTATAGGTACCAGGGCCGGCAAGGAATTGTATGATTATATACAGGTCTACTTTCCGCACTCTGTATATTATGATGTAGCTCGTATTATCAGCATCAGGAGACAGGAGATCACTCCACCGCCACAAAAGATCGCCATCATTACTGCCGGCACATCTGATATCCCTGTTGCTGAGGAGGCTGCAATTACTGCTGAGCTTCTTGGCAATAATGTCATCAGGATCTATGATGCAGGAGTAGCGGGCATTCACAGGCTTGTAGACAAATTGCCTGAGATACGTGAATGTCGGGTAGCTATAGTAATAGCCGGCATGGAAGGTGCGCTGGCCAGTGTCATCGGAGGACTGGTGAATATGCCTGTCATTGCCGTACCTACCAGTGTGGGGTACGGTGCCTCCTTTGAAGGGTTATCGGCCCTGCTGGCAATGCTTACCAGCTGTGCGGCAGGAGTTACAGTGGTCAACATCGACAACGGCTTCGGCGCAGGATTCTCAGCAAGCAGAATCAACCGTCTCTGAAAAGAAATGGCAGGCACAATACTTCTTTCCACAGCCTACTTTCCCCCTGCCTGTTACTTCAGCCTGGCAGCCGGTTCTGATGAGGTGCGGATTGAAAAGTGGGAGAACTATCACAAGCAGACCTTCCGCAACAGGTGCACAATCCTGGGAGCAAACGGACCCCTTGATATTACCGTTCCTGTTTTGCGTGGCTCATTTCACAAGACACCGATAAGAGATCTGAAAATTGACGAGAGCCGCAGATGGCGTGACCTTCATCTGCGTGGTATATTGTCTGCCTATGCCACCGCTCCTTATTTCGAGTTCTATTTCGAGACTATTAAAGATGTGATAACCGGAAAGCACAGCTATCTTCTGGATCTCAATATGGAAGCCCTGGAAAAGATGCTTGATATTATCGGGATTGATGTCAGGGTGAACCTCACTGAAGAATTTACAGGTGAAGGAATTGTTGAAGGTGACTTCAGATACCTCATCACTCCTAAAAAGAGAGTGAGGAGAGACCTGCACAATGAGGCCTGCTATCAGCAGGTCTTTTCCGACAGGTACGGCTTTGTACCGGGGTTAAGCATTATTGACATGCTCCTGAATAACGGTCCTGGGACCGGAGCATTGCTGCAGAGGTCCCAGGATTGAAAAACAGAATGGAAGTATAATTAAAACTTAAGACCAACTGTAGCAGTAATAAAACTATCTCGCGTGTCAATCACAGCAGGATCAAGCCATGCATCGGGGTACATCAGGTAATTATCCGAACTGATCAGTCCTGAATAGGAGAAGTCTACAAAGAAACCCGGCTGCCTGTAACCGATACCGGCACTGTAACCGCTGTAATCTGATTTCTCATTGAGAGTTCCAGCACGGAATGTAGAGCCATAGTGACGGAGTCCTCCGCGGAAATAT
>JAQBHM010000134.1:0-2575 GCA_032127795.1 Bacteroidales bacterium
GAAAAACCATTTCAGAATCCTTAAGACATGTCTTATTCCAATCGCCATTTCGATGACCATAGGAATACTAATACTCGTTTTTGCTCAGGAGATATCTAACCTAATCCTTTAGTAATACAGCTATGTTATACTATATATACACGGTTATTCTTGCTTATGTGACTTTTGTGGTGTTCATGGAGTTCCTTAAGGAAAAAAAGTGGCGGGAACAGCTGGCAATGGCTATGGTACTTTTAATATTTATCCTGCGGATTCTGCAAATAAAGTAAATGGCAATGTTCAGAAGGCATATCTCAACTGTAATAATACTGGCGGTTATGGCAACTGCGGGAGTCATAGCCGGAATAGATTTTGGGAAAATGCATCACCCGGAGAAGCTGTTTCCCAGTACCTATCTTACCAGAGTAGGAATGTTAAGTGATTACTTTGACGGTATTAAAGGAACAAACGGCGATACGGAAGTCTACCTTTTTGACAGTGGGATAGCCGGTGGTACGGCTCTCCTTGGAGGAGGAGCGCATGCCAACGAAGCAGCTGCTTTTTTGGCCCCCGTGGTAATACTGGAAAATCTCAGGGTTACTCAGGGCCGGGTATTTATAGTTCCGCGACTGAATAACAGTGCTTTTACCTGCACTGATCCTATGGAGGGCTTCCCTGATTTTTACGAGATTGAAACGGAAGCAGGCACACGCAAATTCAGACTTGGCTCAAGGGTGACCAATCCTCTTCATCAATGGCCTGATCCACTGGTATTTGCCCAGTACCCATCAAATCAACAGCTATCAGGTTTTGAAACAAGAAATCTTAACCGTGCTTATCCCGGCAGGCCTGACGGATCACTTACTGAAAAAGTTGCTTATGCTGTTTTGCAGTTAATAAAAACTGAGAAGGTGAATATTGCATTTGATATACACGAGTCATCCCCGGAAGTACCCATAGTGAACGTTATCGTTTACCATGAAAAATACGAGGATATAGCAATGGGGGCTGTTCTTGGACTGGAAATCTCGGACCTGCAGTTTTCACCTGAGACATCACCCAAAAACTTTCACGGTTTAAGTCACAGGGAATGGGGTGACTATACCGATGCAATCCCTTTTCTTATGGAAACAAGCAATCCCTCCATGGGAAGGTTAAGGGGGAAGACAAATGTCGAACTTGTATTACGGGGGTACAGTGAATTTTATAAACAGGCAAAAGAAACCGGAGCCCTAAGAATAGCCTACCGGGAGGAAACCGGAGAACCTGTTGAACATCGTGTTGGCAGGCATATTATGGGTTTCATAGAGTTAATAAACTCCTATAATATGTATTATCCGGAGATGTCAATTACAGTTGAGAACCTACCTGACTATAATATGATAATGGAAGAAGGAGTAGGCAAGTTTCTAAATCATTAATAAATAAAAATATGAAAACCAGGACTTCAAGAATTGCAATCTTACTGGCATTAATTTTCTCAACATCAATTGTACAGGCTCAGAAATTTGAACAACCGGTACTTATCTCATCTGCCGGACAAAGTGCTGACGTAAAACTGGTCAAAATGCTGGCACAAAGGCAAGGCCTTAATGCCACAACAATCCTGATGGCTAAGCCTTCAGACCTTACGGGAGTTAAGACATTGATAATTGTACCGGGCTTCAGTTCAAAGGGGCTTGGTGCTGCAGGAGTAAGTCAGCAGGAGGAATTTGAGCGGGTTCAGACTCTCATTAAATCAGCCAATGAGATGAAAATACCAATTGTTATGCTTCACATTGGTGGCACTGCCCGAAGAAAGGGTCAGTCGGATTCATTTAATCAACTGGTGGCTGATAATTCAAAGTTTATGATAGTTGTTAAACAGGGTGATGAGGATGGTTTTTTCACCGCAATTGCAAAAGGGAAAAAGATACCGCTGACGCTTGTTGAAAAGATAGCCGAGACTGAGATACCCATGGGAAATCTATTTAAATAGTGCCATAATATTCCGGAAGAGCATAAGTTAAAAAAACTGCCATGAAAACAAAATCCCTACAGTTTATTTTATTACTGACCATAGCGTGTCACCTGGCAGCTCAGGGTCAGTCACTGGCACCGTCTACCGGAAGAAACGGGATGGTTGCCACAGCTCATCCGCTGGCTTCCGCTGCTGCCCTGGAAATGCTTAAGAGCGGTGGTAATGCAGTTGATGCAGCGGTAGCAGCAGCATTTACAATAGGTGTGGTTGAACCTGACGGATCAGGACTTGGCGGTGGCGGTGGTATGGTAATATACCTGAAGAAAGAGCAGAAGTCTGTCTTTATTAATTACTATGGAAGAAGTTCCGAGAATGCTTCCATTGCTGATTTTAAATCCGGAAGAGACAATTACACAGGCAGGGCTATTGAAGTCCCCGGTACTGTTGCAGGACTGCTTTTGGCGCATGAAAAATTCGGAATTCTCCCCCTGAAAAAAATTCTTGAACCCGCTATCATGCACGCGGAGAACGGTTTTGCCATTGACATGACACTCGCCAAACTTATCCTTGACAATATTGATAATATAATGAGTGATTCTGTCACGGCATCGATATTTCTGGAAGATGGATTTCCGC
>JAQBHM010000135.1:0-17922 GCA_032127795.1 Bacteroidales bacterium
CGCGATCTGCGCCACGTACACGTCGCCGTAGGCCATCGCGATCATACCCAGGTCCTTCTTCTTGGAGCGCTTGCCCGACGCCGCGAACTTGGCGACAGCCGCCCGCGGTGTTGCCTTCGAGGCCTGGCCTCCGGTGTTGGAGTAGACCTCTGTGTCAAGCACAAGAACGTTTACATTTTCGCCTGAGGCAAGCACGTGGTCAAGACCGCCGTAGCCGATGTCATATGCCCATCCGTCGCCTCCGAAGATCCAGTACGATTTTTTGACAAGGTACTGTTTGAGATCAAGTATCTCTTTACATACGGGGGCTTTATCTTTTTCGCATGCTGCTATGACCTTATCAGAAGCATCTTTAGAAGCTTTGGAGTCATCTATTGCTGCAAGCCACTCATTGAATGCTGTAACGGTATCAGCTGAAAGGCCATTTTTAAGGTTCTCCTTCATTTTGCGTTCCAGTCGTTCCCTGATCTTGGTTGCACCAAGTGCAAGTCCGTAGCCATATTCAGCGTTGTCCTCAAAGAGGGAGTTAGCCCATGCCGGACCATGACCGTTCTTATTAACGGTATAGGGGGTGGAGGGAGCTGAGCCGCCATAGATTGAAGAACATCCGGTAGCATTTGAGATGACCATGCGGTCTCCGAAGAGCTGTGTGACGGCCTTGATATAAGGGGTCTCACCGCATCCGGCGCAAGCACCCGAGAACTCGAAGAGCGGTTGAGCGAACTGTGAGTTCTTTACGTTGGTGAATTTGTCAACTACAGTGTCTTTATATCCTACCTTCTCATGCATGTAGCTCCACAGGTCTGCCTGTGCCAGCTGTGTCTCCAGTGGCATCATTACCAGTGACTTCACTTTTGAAGGACAGACATCAGCGCAGTTACCGCATCCTGTGCAGTCATATACACTTAACTGGATCCTGAACTTATGGCTCTTGGTATTACCGATACCCTGTTTGGCGGTTGTGCCTTCAGGTGCTGCAGCCAGTTCCTCGTCTGTAAGCAGGAAAGGACGTATGGCAGCATGCGGGCATACATATGAACACTGGTTGCACTGGATGCAGTTTTCTATCTGCCATTCCGGTACGTTCACGGCTATACCGCGCTTTTCATAAGCGGTGGTCCCTGCCGGGAAGGTGCCGTCTTCACGCCCTACAAAGGCGCTGACAGGAAGATCATCACCTCTCAGTCCGTTTATTGGATCAACAACATCTCTTATGAAAGCCGGTTTGCTGTTGTCAATGACCCCGGCCTCAATTTTAAGTGATGCCCATTCTGCAGGAATCTCTACTTTTGTGATATCACCGCCGCGGTCAATGGCATCATTGTTCATTTTTACAACTTCATCACCTTTCCTGCCGTAAGCCTTAATGACAGAGTGTTTCATCTCTTCAACGGCAAGCTTGTAAGGAATTACCTCGGCAGCCTTGAAGAAGGCACTCTGCATGATGGTATTGGTGCGTGATCCCAGGCCAAGCTCTTCAGCTATATTGGTGGCATTGATGATATAAAAATCAATATTGTTTTCTGCAAGATATTTCCTGGTGGCAAGAGGAAGTTTCTCCTTTGTCTCTTCTGCGTCCCAGATGGAGTTCAGCAGGAAGATGCCGCCCTTTTTCAGGCCCCTGAGCATATCATATTTGTCAAGATAAGCCGGTACATGGCATGCCACAAAATCCGGGGTATTGACAAGATAGGGTGACCTGATGGGCTGATCGCCGAAGCGAAGGTGTGATGTTGTCACACCGCCTGATTTCTTTGAATCATAGGCGAAATATGCCTGGCAATACTTATCAGTGGTCTCTCCTATGATCTTTATGGATGCCTTATTGGCTCCTACGGTACCATCTGATCCGAGGCCGTAGAACTTGGCTGAATATGTTCCCTTATGGCTCACGTTTATTTCCGGAAGAAGCGGCAATGATCTGAAGGTCACATCATCAACTATACCAACCGTAAACTGGTTCATAGGCTTTTCCTGCTTCATGTTTTCAAAGACAGAGATCATCTGTGCAGGTGTTGTGTCTTTGGAACTCAGCCCGTAGCGGCCACCCAGTATCATAGGATGGATGTCGAGGTCATAGAATATTTCCTTAACATCAAGATAAAGTGGATCACCGTTGGCTCCGGGCTCCTTGGTGCGGTCAAGAACCGTGATCCTTTTGGTGCTTTTCGGAAGCACGTTCAACAGGTATTTTGCTGAGAAAGGTCTGTAGAGATGAACTGAGATAAGACCCAGCTTCTCACCTTTTTTCTCTGCCAGGTAATCAATGGTTTCCTGTATTGTTTCAGTTACCGAACCCATGGCGATGATGATGTTCTCAGCATCGGGTGCCCCGTAATATGTAAACGGCTTATAATCGCGTCCGGTGAGATCCGAGATTTTCTCCATATACTCATTGACTGTATCATCAAGGTGAGTATAAAATGAATTGGAAGCTTCCTTGGCCTGGAAGAATATGTCAGGGTTCTGAGCTGTACCCCTGGTTACGGGGTGCTCAGGATTGAGAGCCTGGTCACGGAACCTCTTGAGGGCATCCTGATCTACAAGCTTCTTCAGATCTTCCATTTTCACCGGCTCTATCTTCTGTATCTCATGTGATGAGCGGAAGCCGTCAAAGAAATGAAGGAACGGTATTCTGGATTTGATAGCCGAGAGGTGGGCAACTCCTGCAAGGTCCATGATTTCCTGTATGCTGCCGCTGGCAAGCATGGCGAATCCTGTCTGCCTGGTGGCATATATGTCACCGTGGTCGCCGAAGATTGAAAGTGCGTGGGCTGCAACAGTACGGGCACTGACATGAAATACAGCCGGGAGAAGCTCTCCGGCCATCTTGTACATGTTGGGAATCATGAGCAGGAGACCCTGTGACGCCGTGTAGGTTGTTGTAAGAGCACCTGACTGAAGTGACCCGTGAACAGCACCGGCAGCACCTGCTTCACTCTGAAGCTCAACGACTTTTACCTCTTCACCGAACATGTTCTTCAGTCCGTGGGCAGCCCATTCGTCAATATATTCTGCCATGGTAGATGATGGGGTGATGGGATAAATACAGGCTACCTCGCTGAACATGTATGCCACATGAGAGGCTGCCTGGTTACCATCACAAGTAATGAAATTTTTTGTTGCCATTTTAATCGTAAGTAATTAATGAACAATGATTTAATTAAAAAATAAACTGCAAATTTACAAAACTTCCATGAGAATCTATTCACTATTCATTGAAACAAGAAATTCTTCATTTGAACGTGTCTGGGAGATCCGGTCACGAAGAAATTCCATTGCCTCCACAGAGTTCATATCAGTCAGGTAATTGCGAAGCACCCATATCTTGCTGAGGACTGTTTTGTCAAGAAGAAGATCCTCACGTCTTGTACTTGAGGCAGGAATGTCTATTGAAGGGAAGATACGCCTGTTTGACAGTTTGCGGTCAAGCTGCAGTTCAAGGTTACCTGTGCCCTTGAATTCTTCAAAGATCACATCATCCATTTTGGAACCTGTGTCAGTCAGTGCGGTGGCGATTATTGTAAGTGATCCGCCGTTCTCAATATTTCTTGCTGCACCGAAGAATCTCTTGGGCTTATGAAGTGCATTGGAGTCAACGCCGCCTGAAAGAACCTTTCCCGATGCCGGGGCTATGGTATTGAATGCCCTGGCCAGTCTGGTTATGGAGTCAAGAAGTATTACCACATCATGTCCGCATTCAACAAGCCTCTTGGCTTTTTCCTGGACTATTGTGGCGATGCGTACGTGTCTCTCGGCAGGCTCATCAAAAGTTGAGGCAATGACTTCAGCATTAACATTGCGTGCCATCTCCGTCACCTCTTCAGGCCGTTCGTCAATAAGAAGTATCATAAGATAGACTTCAGGATGGTATTTTGCAATTGCATTGGCAATCTCCTGAAGGAGTATCGTCTTACCGGTCTTTGGCTGTGCCACTATCAACCCGCGCTGTCCTTTGCCAATAGGGCAGAACATGTCAACAATTCGTGTCGAAAGTGATCCTTCTCCCGGTTTGCAAAGAGTGAATTTCTCATTGGGGAAGAGAGGTGTGAGGTAGTCAAAAGGCACTCTGTCACGAATGTAGTCAGGTGTGCGGCCGTTTATCTCTTCAACCTTAATAAGAGGGAAATATTTCTCACCCTCGCGCGGAGGTCTGATAGTACCTTTAATGGTGTCTCCGGTCTTCAGGCCGAAGAGTTTTATCTGTGACTGTGAAACATAAATATCATCAGGCGAGCTCAGATAGTTATAGTCAGGTGAGCGAAGGAAGCCATAACCATCAGGCATTATCTCAATAACGCCCGTGTTGGATACTATACCTTCAAAATCGTATATCCTCTCTTTCTTTTCCTCTCTTATTACAGGAACTTCAGGAAGGCCGTTTACAGATTCCGGTACCGGGGCTGCAGGAATGTGAGGAGTATCAACGGAAATTGTCTCCTGTATTATATGTGTTTCAGGTGTGGGATCACTGAACTTCAGATCGTCATTATCAGGTTCGGTAACCGGTTCAGGAGTAAACTGCAGGCGTTCAGGCTGTTGCTGTGGACGCTCACTGTCACTCCTGTGTGTGCTCTGCTGATCATTTCTGTAAGTGCGGGGTCTCTTGTTCCTGTTGGAATCACGGTCCTGGCTGAAATTAGGTTTCTGACCCTGATGAGCCGGATGGCTCTGCTGTGAGGACTGACCCTGTTGTGGTTGCTGGGTTTGCTGACCCTGCTGTTGCTGCGGGGCTCTCTGCTGTCCCTGCTGCTGTCCCTGCTGCTGTTGCTGCTGCTGGCCCTGTTGTGGCTGGCTCTGTTGTGGCTGTTGCTGCCTGGGCTGCGGATGCTGTTGTTGTTGCTGCGGGGCTCTCTGCTGTCCCTGCTGCTGTGGCTTGGGCTGGTTCTGCGGTGTGCCTGGTGCGCCTGCTGGCTGCTGACCCGCTGCCGGTGTCCGCTGCTGCCAGTCTTTGGCTTTCACCGGACGACCCCGCTTTTCGCCTCTGCGTTCTCCCTGATTTTGCTGCCTCTTTTCATCGGATCGAGGCTGCTGTTCTTTTCCGGGAACGGATTGACCACCCGCAGGTTTGTCAGTTCTGACTGTTTTTCGGGCTTCAGTGGCATCAATTGCCTGCTGATCAAGGATCTTATAAATAAGATCCTGTTTTTTCAAGAGCTCTGCTCTCTTGATCTTGAGCCGCTTAGCTATCTCCCTAAGTTCGGGAACAAGCATCTCGCTCAGTTCTAGAATATCATGCATATGTTAAGAATGTGTAGAAAAAAGATTAAAAGATGGTTTTTTGGTGAAGAGGGGCTGATTTTTGAAATTTCCCGCTGATAGAGTAACCGACTTAATTCGGAAATCCGGTGCAATGATAATCAATTAAATGGTAAATAGCAAGGAACTAAGGTAAAATTAACGATGTTCATATTATATTGATTAAGATTATAATTTTTAATACGGAAAATGATCAATCTTTTTAAAATATTAGCCAAAAAGTTGTTTTTCAGAAAAGAAAACATTATTATTGTGAACTTTAGCTAAAATAGGAGTATTATAGCAATTAAGTCTCTGTCAATGCGTCAGTTAAAAATCACTAAACAGGTCACTAACCGTGATACGCCTTCCCTGGACAAGTATCTTCAGGAGATCGGGAAAGTTGACCTGATCTCTCCTGAAGAGGAGGTTTTGCTGGCGCGGCGCATTCGTGGGGGTGACAATGACGCCCTGGCAAGAATGGTAAAGGCGAACCTTCGTTTTGTGGTTTCAGTGGCAAAGCAGTACCAGAACCAGGGAATGACCCTGCCTGATCTGATCAATGAAGGGAACCTGGGCCTTATTAAAGCTGCACAGCGTTTTGATGAAACGCGGGGATTCAAATTCATCTCCTATGCAGTGTGGTGGATAAGGCAGGCAATACTTCAGTCGCTTGCTGAGCAAGCCAGGATTGTAAGGCTGCCTGTAAACAAGATTGGATCCATTAACCGCATCAACAGGGCATATTCAAAACTGGAGCAGGAGTATGAGCGTGAGCCGTCAGCACAGGAGATAGCTGAACTGCTGGAGCTGGCTCCGGAAGATGTCAAGGACTCCATAAGAACCAACGGCCGCACTCTCAGCATGGATGCCCCTATCAGTTCGGAAGAGGACAATGATATGTATGATGTGATTCAGAACGATGAGACACCCAGTCCCGACCGCAACCTTATAAATGAGTCACTTGCCTATGAAATAGAGAGAGCTCTGAGCACTCTCTCACCACGTGAGGCTAAAGTCCTGAAACTCTATTTCGGCATCGGGATGAAGCATCCCTATACGCTTGAAGAGATAGGTGAAGAGCTGAGCCTGACACGTGAAAGAGTAAGGCAGATAAAGGAGAAGGCAATAAAGCGCATACAATATACCACCCGCTGCCGTATCCTCAAGTCATACCTTGGCTGAGAATCAAGTTTAATATTTATTCATATAATATTCACCGATTTAAGATGATGGGAGCATCTCTCTTTGGTGAATGATAATTATATTTGTTAAAAAAACAGATTATCATGAGTCACCTGGTAGCCCCGTCAATTCTGGCAGCCGACTTCTCGAACCTTGCGGGAGAGGTTGAAATGGTAAATGATAGTGTGGCCGACTGGTTACACCTGGATATCATGGACGGTATGTTTGTTCCCAACCTCTCGTTTGGTTTTCCGGTGGTGGAGGCAGTCAGGGACCTCTCTTCCAAGCCTCTTGATGTCCATCTCATGATTGTTGATCCTGACCGTTATCTTGAGAGATTCAGGGATGCCGGAGCCTCAACGCTTACTGTACATTATGAAGCGTGCCACAACCTGCACCGTACGGTGACCGAGATACGAAGGCTGGGTATGAAGGCCGGGGTCTCACTGAACCCTCATTCTCCGGTTATGCTGCTGAAAGACATTCTTCCGTATATTGATATGGTACTTATAATGACTGTCAATCCGGGTTATGGAGGTCAGAACTTTATCCCGGGAAGTCTGAACAAGGTAGGGGAGCTGAGGAGCATGATTGACCTTGAAGGGTATGATGTCCTGATTGAGGTTGACGGTGGCATTGACCTTCAGAATGCACCGGTGCTGCTGCATGCAGGAGTGGATGTGCTTGTTGCCGGCAATTCGGTTTTCAGTTCATCTGATCCGGTTGAGGTGATACGGAGACTGAAGGAGCCAGTTTAAAAGCTCCGGGCTAAATCCCTCTTACCTGATGGTCAAGCCATTTAATGATTACTGACGGTTCTCCGGCATTAAACCAATTTATTTCTTTATCCTTCCCCCACCATGTGAGCTGTTTTTTTGCATAACGCCGGGTATTTCGTCTTATGAGCCCCACTGCCTGCTCAAATGTTATCTCTCCGTCGAAGTACCTGAACATCTCACTGTATCCTACCGTGTTGAGGGCATTAAGGCCTCTGTACTGAACCAGTGATCTCGCTTCATCCTCAAGGCCTGCAGCCATCATTTTATCAATCCGCGAGTCGATACGCGAATAAAGCTCATTGCGGTCCAGGGTGATCCCCACCTTTAATATTCTGAAATCACGCTCTCTTTTCTCTGCAGTCAGGAATGATGAATAAGGTTTGCCGGTGCTCTCGGTGATCTCAAGAGCGCGCATAAGTCTGCGGGGATTTCGCAGATCAACTTTCGAATAGTGTACCGGATCAAGCAGTTTCAATGCCAGCCTCAGCCCTTCCACACCTTCTGATTTATATTTGTTGAGATACTTTATCCTGACGGCAGGGTCAGTGTCGGGAATATCATCTATCCCCTTGCATACCGCATCAGTATAAAGCATTGATCCTCCGGTCATCAGAACGACAGGATTTTTTTCGAACAGCTCAGGGAGCAGGGCCAGCACATCACGTTCAAAGAGGCTGGCGCTGTAATATTCATTTACAGAAAGGAAGCGGACAAAATGATGTCTTACCCTCTCAAGCTGCTGCAGGTCAGGAGCTGCAGTGCCGATGACCATTTCACGGTAGATCTGCCTCGAGTCACAGGAGATGATATCAGATCCGAAGTGTTCGGCCAGTTCAACTGAAAGTGAAGTCTTTCCCACACCCGTGGGACCGGATAAAACAACAAGGGTATCTTTCATGCGCCGGGAAGCGTCGGGAGGTTATTCCTCCTCCTCGGTATTCTCTATACTGTCAAACTCTGACAATCCTTCCTCATCGTCGCCGTCGAAGAAGATCTCGTCATCAATGACTTCTTCCTCATCGTCATCCCCAACAATAAGGTTACTGAATTTTTTGCTTGAAACGCCACCGAAGACTACCTGTTTTGGGGGCAGACCCTTTGAATTGCTGCAGTTAGGGTATTCCTTGCCGTCAATTTCTATACTCTCACCTACATATTCAATGAAGAGGGCTCTTTCATTGAAGAAGTCAAAAACATAGAGCAGCTTCTGGTTTTTACGGAAGATAACATCTTCAAGCACGCCATTATCCATTGTTGATGAGCCGGTTCCCATATCAAAAAGAGTGAATTCTTCTTCCTTCTCCCAGTTATCTGTAGACATATAAAAAGATGCAATCTGGGATTTGTCAAATTCAAGTTCTTCCTGTATTGAGTTATGAAAGTCCATCAAAGTCTGATTATCCAGGAACTCAAATTCCCTCACAAACGCTTCATCTTCATCAGATAATACTACAAACCTGTATACCATTTCTCTCACATTTCAACCTGTGCAATTTAATATTTTTTAAAATACATTCACAGTGGTCAACTTTTTTTTAATAAGAATAAAATTGTGTCTGCATCATCAGCGTAATCCCATAATTCGGGCTGTTGCGCATTACCGAACGGAATGAAGCCATGACCGGTCAAACATTGTAGACTGCTTCCCAGTGATTCAAGTTCACTTTTTAGCCGCTCAGCGGATGAATAAAACTCATAATTCAGTACAGCAACAGGAGGCGTCAGCGAGTCATCACGTCTCAACAACAGGAATCCGGAATCTGTAAAGGGTTGCCTGTTGACCATCATGATTGCCTTGTTATGGTCATAGTTGGCCGCATATTTTTTATGGCTCCGCAGCCTTTCATAGGGATGCCATATTGAAATCAGTCTGCTGATGTCATAACCTTCAGGGAGGTACAGTTTTGAGATGCTGCGGCATCCAAGGCCGAAGTACGCAAAGACATCCTCACCCAGAAAGCCCAGCTCCGTGTCGCTTTCACTGCCGTCAAGTATGGCTGCACTGTTTCGGTTACGGCGTATTATCGACGGATAATTTCTGAAATAATACTCAAAGTATCTGGATGTGTTGTCACTGCCGGTGGCTATAACCATGTTAAAACCAGAAAGAGTTCCGGAGGTGAGTGATATATAATCTGCGAGTGGAGGTTGAGTATGCACCAGAACATCAGTCACAGCCTGCATCAGAGATTCATCCTTTGAACTTACTTTTGCAATGAGCCTGTTGCCCGTTATAATGACACAAAGCAGGTCATGAAATCCGACAAGCGGAATATTACCTGCCATAATAACACCTACTGTTGATGCTACCCTCTGATCCTCTATTTCAGGATATCGTTTCAGCCACTCGTGAAGATTGTCATCTGTAAGTTTTTCACCTGTGGCTGCGACAGCTTTCCTGACATTCTCAGGAGTAAACCAGGGATTTGATTCTTCAAGGCTCTCAATAAGATCAATGAAGGGTGAAGAATAGTTTCCCGGGATGCCTGAGGCAGCATCTCTCATGGCCTTGCCGAGAGTGGCAAACGCTGTGATCCTTTGCTCCGTTGTAACAACCATTTGAGACATTTGGCAAAGTTATGAAAATGATGGTTGGTTATATTAAAAAAAAGCCCCGGCTTCCGGGCCGGGGCTCAATCAGAATTTCTGATGATATCAGTTCAGTGAAAAAGTAATTGGCAGAGCCATTTTTACCTTTACAGGTTTGCCTTCATACATTCCCGGCTGCCACTTGGGAAATTTTGCCATCATTTCAAGCGCGGCCTGATCCAGAAGAGCATCAGCAGATTTGATGATATAGGGTTTAATGACATTTCCGTTTTCGTCAACAATGAATCCGACAATCACTTTTCCGGTAGTACCGCTTTCTTTTGCAGCATCAGGATACTTTATGTTTTCAAAGATCCATTTGAACAGGTTTTCATTTGATTTGGCCACCTCTGTTCCGAAAACAGGCATTTCAGCCGGCACATTAAAGACGTTGTCATTAAGGAGGGAATCGAAGAAACCGATTGAAGGATCGACAGGTTCAGGCGGAGCCAGTTCTTTCCCGGACTCATTGCATGAGAAGGTAAAGAGAAGGAAGGATACCACCGGAACTGCCAGCAGGATTTTCAGGGAGGAGATACTCCCGCTTTTTTTCTTTGTCATCATGATAAATCTATTTTTTAAGAGTGAAGTATTTGAAAATGGGTTTAGAAGAATCGCTAACCTGGTGCTGAGAACTGCACTTACAAGGAGCTTCTGGTAAGAAGCTATCTCCTCGCCATGGCTTATGCATTCACTGTCAGCCTGGTATTCATGAATGGTCTGCAGTGACTGCCGCAGGAGGTATGAAGCCGGGTTGAACCACTGGATAATGTTTATCACTCCTGCCAGGAGAAGATCAAAGTGGTGCATCCTGCTGATATGATTCCGCTCATGGGTTATCATTCGTTCTGCATCTTCCGGGGGGATGCCTCTGCTGATAAATATATATCCGAATGCTGAGTAGCAAATATGTCTTTCACTGTCAATAAGAATTATCCTTTCACTGTTCTGCTTTGCCGTTATGAGCCATAACAGGCGCACAGAGGCAAACAGGAAGAGGATAGCGGTAATGGCTGCACCGCCTATATACAGCAAAAAAATGAGATCAGGGAAATCTGCCAGCAGACCTGCCTGTGTGCCTGAAGCAGTGATACGTGCTTCCGGCAGAAACAGCCTGGCAAGACCTTCCGGCGGGAGAAAAGGGCTTCCACTCCTGAGGCTGAAGCTCATCATGGGTATCAAAACCGAAATAACCGCTGACATAAGCAGGTAGAACCTGTTACGCGCATGATGAGTATCGCCGCTTAGAAATACTGCATAGAACAGCCATAAACACAAGAGGCAGATACTGCTTTCAAATGCATATACCAACAACTCTTTCATTTTAATATCTGTTTACCATTTGTATCTTTTCTCATCAAATCCATGATACCCTCCATTTCCCGTACAGAGATGTTCTTTTCACGTGCAAAGAAACTTACCATATTCTGGTAGGAGTTTGAGAAGTAGTCTTTCACGAAACTGCTCATCTGAGCTTTTTTGTAGTCATCCTTGGTGATGACCGGAAAATACTGGTGCGTCCTCCCGTATGCCTTGTAATCCACAAAACCTTTTTCCTGCAGTATTCTTATTATTGTGCTCACAGTTGTATAGGCCGGCCTGGGCTCTTCAAATTTCTCAAGTATCTCTTTCACAAATCCCTTTTTCAGCCTCCAGAGTATCTGCATAACCTCTTCTTCTGCCTTGGTAAGTTCTCTTATCTCCATTTTCGGTTATTGTTTACCCGACAAATATATAACGAAGAATTTAGTTATACAACTAAAAAGTTAAAATAATTACAAAAAATCTCATTTTTCTTTTGTTTTGACGGAATTAAAGAAAAGCAGTATCTTAGTTCCATAATGTTTGGTGGAGGAAGATAGTTGACGAGATTAACACTTTTTGGAGAGAATGCTAGGGTTGCCTTCAAGTCTATAAGGTCGAACAAGGTAAGGTCAGCTCTGACGATGGCTATAATTGCATTTGGGATAATGGCCCTGGTGGGGATTCTTACTGCCATAGACGGCATCAAGAGTACTCTGACGAATCAGTTCACCATGATGGGGGCCAATTCATTTTCCATTACCTCACGTTCGATGAGGGTCATGGTCAACAACAACACATACCGTACGAAGAACCACGCGCAGATCACGTACAGGGAAGCGATGGAGTTCAAGGAGAGTTTCAACGGGCCTGCATGGGTGTCAGTAGGTTTTCAGGCATCAGGGCTGGCTACAATCAGGTATAATAACCGTGAGACCAATCCCAATATTTCCATTTACGGTTCCGATGATGATTACCTGGCGGTATCAGGTTATGAACTGGAATCGGGGCGTAATTTTTCACAGCAGGATCTTGATGGCAGCAGGCATGTTGTAATAATAGGGCAGGAGGTAGTTAAGTTTCTCTTCCCGAATATTGATCCGCTGGGGCAGGAGATAAGGTTGTCAGGATTGACGCTCAGTGTGATAGGTGTGCTAAAGACCAAAGGCAGCAGCTTCACGGGAGGGGACCTGATATCGATAATTCCGATTTCTACGGCGCGGCAGTACTTTTCAAGGCCTAATATTACATACAATATAAATGTTCTTCCCTTCAGGAATATTAACCTGGATATTGTTGCCAGTGAGGCAGAAGGGTTATTTCGCAATGTACGTAACCTCGACCCGCGTGATGAATCGGATTTCAATATTCAAAAGAGTGACACTTTTATAAAGATACTGCTGGAGAACATTAAATTTGTGACCATAGCGGCAACGCTGATAGGGCTGATAACACTTTTCGGGGCGGCAGTAGGCTTAATGAACATTATGCTTGTATCGGTTACTGAAAGAACGAGGGAAATAGGAGTGCGAAAAGCACTCGGGGCAAAGCCCAGGCTTATACGTCAGCAGTTTCTCTATGAATCGGTTATCATAGGACAGATGGGTGGTCTGTTCGGGATTGTCCTGGGGATTTTGATCGGCAACCTTGTTTCCCTGGGCATGGGTTCAGACTTCACTGTACCGTGGGTATGGGTTTTCGGGGGAGTCATGGCCTGTTTTGTCGTTGGGGTGGCTTCAGGCTACTTCCCTGCTGTAAAAGCTGCATCGGTTGATCCGATAGAAGCATTGAGATACGAATAGAGTCAGGGCATTTTAAACACAAGCAAAAGATTACAGACTGCTATGAGTGTAGAGGTGATACAGGAAGGGTCAAAGAACATTCCCAGAATCTATTATGACCCTGACGAGGATATCCTGAATATAGTCGGGAGGTCGATCACAGAGAGGCCTGAGACAGTCTATACTCCGCTTGAGCTCTGGATCCACAATCATCTCAAAAAATACAGCCAGTTGCAGGTGGTTATTCTTCTCGAGTACATCAACAGCGGATCATCAAAGGCACTGCGTGATGTTTTGCGCAAGATAAGCAGCTACAAGGCGCCGAAGTATCGCACCCGCATTATCTGGCTCTACGAGGAGGATGATGAGGCCATGCACGAGCTTGGGGAGCACTACCGTGATGCTGCTGGGGTGACCATGGAGGTAAAGATGGTTCTGTGATATACAAAGGCATAAAAAAAACCGCGACCCTGGGGCCGCGGTTTTTTTTTATAAAATCCGATATTACATTTTTGCCAGTATCTCAATCAGGTCAACACATCTTGCTGAATAACCCCATTCGTTATCATACCATGCAAGCACTTTTATCATTTTACCGTTAACCATTGTGCTCTGTGAGTCAAAAACTGATGAAGCAGGATTATGAATCACATCAACAGATACTATCTCATCTTCGGTATATTCCAGGATACCTTTCATCGGTCCTTCGGCCGCCTTCTTCATTGCAGCATTAATTTCCTCCTTTGTAGCCTCTTTCTTGAGTACGGCAACAAGGTCAACAAGTGATCCCGTGGGCGTGGGAACCCTTACGGAAATTCCGTCAAGCTTGCCCTTCAGTTCAGGAATTACCTTGCCTACTGCCTTGGCTGCTCCTGTGGTTGTTGGTATCTGTGAGAGAGCTGCCGATCTTGCCCTGCGCAGATCTTTGTGCGGCAGGTCAAGGATCCTCTGATCATTTGTATATGAGTGGATGGTTGTCATAAAGCCTATCTCAATGCCAAATGAATCATTTAGTACCTTGGCCACCGGTGCCAGGCAGTTGGTTGTGCATGAAGCATTGGAAATACATGTGTGCTCGGGTTTGATCTGATCATCGTTGACCCCAACGACTATCATGGCATCAATGGCATCTTTTGCCGGAACGGTCAGGATAACCTTCTTTGCTCCGTTCTTAAGGTGGTCTCCGTAACCGCCCTTGGGGCTCTCTTTTGATGTGAAAATGCCGGTTGACTCGATTACAATATCAGGTTTCTCATTCCATGGAATATTGGCCGGGTTCTTTTCTGAACTTACTTTCACCTTTTTACCGTTGATGATTATGTTCTGTTCATCATGTGTGACGCCCGGAAACTGACCCTGGGTGGAGTCATATTTGAGAAGATGGGCAAGTGTCTTTGTGTCAGTGAGGTCATTGATCCCTATAATCTCAATGTTAGGCTTTTCAAAAGCAAGTTTGAACACATTGCGGCCTATTCTTCCAAACCCGTTGATAGCTACTTTAATCTTTGCCATTGTATATACTTTATGTGGTTATTAAATCGAAGCACAAAGGTAGAAAATAAACGGAAAAGGACAAAGGAGGGTGGAAATTATTCTGTCCTTCTTTTGAACAGAGAGGGGAAGAATTTTCCGGGGTTGAGGGGATCAAGGATCATCCCTATGCGGTAGCTGACAAAAAGAGAAAGAAAGAGCTGTTTGTTGTCATCTGATGCCATTATAGGTATCTCTTTCATGAAGGCATTTACAGATACTCCCAGTTCAAGGGAATGGGTCATCTTGTCATTCTTGCTGTACTCAAAACTGAAACCGCCGTGACCGTAGAGGCCGGGATAGAGTTTTAACTCATTAAAACCTTTAAAGAATGAGGCTTTGCCCATAATATCGAGCGGCTGATGTATTGTGAGGTCAAATTTCTGCTCCTCTATTGTATAATAGTTATCGGAAAGAAGTACGATAATCTTATAATAAATTGGCTTGGCAAATGTAACTACCGGTCCGCCGCCGGCAAACCAGCCTATTGATACACCGCCAAGGTCACGCTTCTCGAAAATCTCATGCTGATACCCTATTCCGGCCCTGAGTGCCCAGGTTGAGTTTAGCTTGCCGAATACGAAGGTGCCAGGGTTCTGGAAGTAATAGTTTGAAAGCTTGATCTCCTTGGGATGCTTGAAACTGCTCAATCCGCCTTCAAAAAAGAATCTGTCAGAGGGTTGTGTCTGACGGAGTTCCCTGTAGATCACACTCCATCCGTCAGAATTAAGCGCTCCGCCTATGGAACGTTCATTACGCCAGAAGATCTTCTCCTGAGAGTCAAGATCACCCTGACCAAGGAGAGGAACGCAGACAGTTAGAAATAATATTACTGGCAACAATCTCATATTCAGGATGCCGCTTTTAAAAAAAGTGGTGGTTATTTACGGGAAGAGTCAGCCTATATTCTCTGGCATGTCTGTCCCGGTGGTGCTATATGCAGGGCATGTTTCACGATTGCATGAGCTCAATGCCAGGGCAACCAGAAAAGCAAAAGCAACTATCAGACTAACTTTTTTCATGTTCTAAGCCGTTATTATCCATCACAAAAATAAACTTAATTTCTTAAAACAATCTTCATGCCATATTTTTATTTCCCAAATGATGTTTTTTTAATTTACAATCAACCAACTGCCTGTACGATTGTTATTAAATAAAACACGAAGCCATGAATATATTTTTTAAGCTTATACTTACATCAATATTAATAATTGCAATGGAGAATGTAGCATCATCACAGGATAAAAGCACGTATAATGAGCTTACACCCGCTGAGGCGAAGGTCATTATCAGCAAGTCAACAGAATACCCTTTCACGGGCATTTATGAAAAATTTACGGGAAAGGGCACCTATCTCTGCAAGCAGTGTGGCAGTGCTCTTTATTATTCTGAGACAAAATTTGATGCCAGCTGCGGATGGCCGAGTTTTGATGATGAGATTGAGGGAGCTGTAAAACGTGTCACTGATGCTGACGGAAGAAGAACAGAGATACTCTGCGCATCATGCGGAGGGCATCTGGGTCACCTCTTTGAAGGTGAGGGATTTACACCAAAGAACACGCGACACTGTGTCAACTCGGTTTCCCTGGATTTTGTTCCTGAGTATCTTGAGACCGGAACATACGGCACCGCGTTGTTCGCCGGAGGCTGTTTCTGGGGAGTGGAATATTTCCTGCAGAAAGAGCCGGGGGTGGTGGCGGTGGTATCAGGGTATACCGGCGGCACCGTCAAAAATCCGTCGTACCGCGAGGTATCCAACGGCAATACTGGCCATGCCGAAACAGTAAAGGTGACCTATGACACGCATAAAACATCATATGATAAGCTCGTGAAGCTCTTCCTCGAGATTCATGACCCTACCCAGACAGGCCGCCAGGGGCCTGACATAGGAGATCAATACCGCACTGAAATATTCTATAAGAATGAACAGCAGAAGAAAAGTGCCGAGAAATATCTCGGCTTACTGAAGGATAAGGGTTACAAAGTGGCCACGAAGGTGACAAAGGCAACCGAGTTCTTTCCTGCCGAGGAGTATCACCAGGATTACTATTTCCGCAACGGGAAGCAGCCTTATTGTCACGGATATGTGCAAAGATTTTAGCAGGCAGATGGGATGTAGGTATGAATAAAAAAAACCGGCTCTATTTGGGAGCCGGTTTTTATTTTTCAGATATCAGTTAAAGCTTTGGAACCCTCCCGGAAGTCCATGGTGCGTTTATCTGATCAAGTTTTGCATTCAGGGCCTCGATTGATTTCCCGGCTTTCTGTATCCTCTCAAGAAGTACAGGGAACTCCTTCTTCAGGACCTTCAGCTGCTGGTCTGCAATGCCTGAGATGTCTCCGTTGTTGCCGTAGAGTGACCTTGACATTGTTGATAGCCTTGCCGAGAGTGAGACCGGTGACGGTGGTGTCTCCTCGGTGCTGGCACCTACAGAGATACCCCTGATAAGATAAGTTATCTCGCTTATCTCATCATTGACTGCAGCAGCCTCATCCATTAGTGACTGAGGAGCTTCAGGCGTCTGATGTACTGTCTGCATGATGGTATTGATATTTTCAACCAGCTCACCGGCATAAGAAATTGCTCCATAAGCTGTTTTTGCAAGGGCAGTGGCTTCCCCGATCCATTTAGTCCTTGCTGCAGGATCAGTCACCGGCATTGTCACAATGTCCAGAGGTTTGCATTCAAAGGGTTCAGGTCCGGCGAGTTCAGTAATCTTGCCCTTGGCATACATGGCCATTGAGACAAAGTATTTTCCGGGCATGACAGAGATGCCTCCGCCGCCCCATCTGCCCCTGCGACCTCCTTCAGCAACGGGGGTGAACTTTGTTGCGCTGACAGGCTGATAACCGGCATAGGTGAAGTTCCATGTCATTCTGCCAACACCTTTTGAAGCAGATTTATAGAGTCTATTGATAATGCTGCCTGACTCATCTGTTATTGTAAAGATGAGGTAAGGCTTAATCTCACGTTCTTCAAGGCTGAGATCCCGGGGGCTGGGCTGCGGAATGAATTCACCCTTCTCAAAAAGCTTCTTCTCTGCCTCCTTGCGTATCTCTCCTGCAGTCCTGGGAACAGTGTCAAGATAATATGTGAAGGTAGCTCCCAGAGGAGGATTGGATGACATATAATACATTGATCCCTGCTGGCCAAACTCATCTGTCTGAACATACATTTTGGCCTCCTTTATCGGGAAGATATAACCCGGTTTGCCAACTATATCCTTCTTGTAGTTGCGAATGGGAGTATAATCATCGAGTATGTAAAATCCCCTGCCGAAGGTTGCTATCACGAGGTCATTTTCCCTTTCCTGGATGGCTATGTCACGCACAGATATCGTTGGTAATCCGTTCTTGAACTCTGTCCAGGTAGCACCGGCGTCGAATGAGATAAAGAAGCTGAACTCGGTGCCGAGGAACAACAGTTCCGGATTTACGGGATCCTGCTCAATAGTGTGAACAGGCCCTGCCTTTGGAAGATTGGAGCTTATTGATACCCAGCTTTTGCCCTTGTTGGT
>JAQBHM010000136.1:0-4136 GCA_032127795.1 Bacteroidales bacterium
TCCGCAATGCTGAAAAGGCCCTGGAAAGGCGCAATATAGTCATTGGACAGATGGCGCGTTACGGGTATATCTCGAAGGAGGTGGCGGACTCTGTTAAAATGCTGCCTGTGGTGCTTGACCTGCAGCAGGACAGTCACAACACGGGCATTGCAACATATTTCAGGGAGTACATCCGTACAACAATGATTAAATATGAGCCGGAGCGCAACATGTTTTACTCTGATGAACAGTATGCAGATGCGGTATGGCTCTGGAAGAATGATCCGCTGTACGGATGGTGCCGCAAGAACAGAAAGCCTGACGGCAGTAATTATAACCTTTACCGGGATGGGCTGAGGATCTATACCACGCTTAACTCGAAGATGCAGACATATGCAGAGGAGGCGCTGGCTGAGCATCTCTCAGTAAACCTGCAGCCGGTTTTCAACAGGAAAGCAGCCACATACCGCAATCCACCCTACTCCAATGATCTCACGAGATCCGAGGTCAAGCAGCTTATTGACAGGTCTGTAAGGCAGAGCGACAGATATCGCAGGATGAGGTCGGCCGGGATTCCTGAAGACTCCATCACCATAGCCTTCAACACGCCACTGCCTATGAAGGTCTTTTCATGGAAGGGAGACCGTGATACTGTTATGACCCCACTGGATTCGATAAGATATTACAAGTTTTTTGTCAGGTCATCATTCATGGCCATGGACCCGCATACAGGCTTTGTAAAAGCATATGTGGGCGGTCCTGACTTCCGGCATTTTCAGTATGATGCCGTCACGCAGCAGAAGAAACAGGTAGGCTCTACTATCAAGCCGTTCCTTTATACCCTTGCGATGCAGGACGGTTACTCTCCATGCTTCGAGGTTGAAAATATTTCGCGGTCGTTTGATCTGCCCGGTGATTCAGTACCGTGGATCCCGAGAAGCTCAGGGCCCGAGGAATATCACGGAAAAGTGGTCACCCTGAAATGGGGTCTCGCGCAGTCTGAAAACTATATTTCAGCATGGCTCATGAAGCAGTTCTCACCGGGGGCGGTCGTTGACCTGATGCACCGTATGGGTGTAAGAAGCTTTATTGATCCGGTCGTTTCAATTTTCCTGGGAACCTCAGACCTGAGTCTTGAAGAGATGGTAGGAGCCTACGGCACATTTGGCAACAAGGGAGTGTATACCAGGCCCCTGTATGTCACCCGGATAGAAGACCGCAACGGTAATGTTATAGGAACCTTCTCGCCGTTCATTGATGAGGTCATCAGTGATGATCAGGCCTACCTGATGCTTAACCTGCTTCAGGGAGTTGTAAACGAGGGCACAGGTCTGAGGCTGCGCGGCACATACAAGCTCAGGAACCAGATGGGGGGCAAGACTGGCACGACACAGAATCACTCCAACGGATGGTATATGGGCGTCACTCCCAATCTTGTTGCCGGGGTGTGGACGGGATGGGAGGATCAGGCCATACACTTTGAAGACCTCTCACTGGGTCAGGGGTCAAATATGGCACTGCCGGTCTTCGGTATCTTTCTTCAGAAGCTCTTTGCTGACCCGGATCTCGGGCCCATGGCAAATGATATCTTCGAGGCTCCCTCGAACTTCAACATAGATCTTGACTGTGAAGGAATAAAAAGGCAGCAGGAGAACAGGAACCCGCACAGGCAACAGTACTACTGATCACGAGAACAGCAGTTTGACAAGTCCTTCGATCTTATAAACAGTCCGGATCTTCAGACCGGACTGTTCTTTTATATTCCTGTTGTACCCTGATATCACTATCTGTTCAAATCCCATCCGTGAGGCTTCGAGAATACGCTGTTCAATTCTTGCCACAGGTCTGATCTCTCCTGACAGGCCCACTTCGCCGGCAAATGCTGTCTGATGTTCAACCGGGGCATCAAGGTTGGATGACATCACTGCACTTACCACTGCCAGGTCAATAGCCGGGTCACTAACTTTCAGTCCGCCTGCAATATTCAGGAAGACGTCTTTGATGGCGAGTCTGAAGCCTGCTCTTTTCTCCAGTACAGCCAGCAGCATATTGAGTCTTCGGGTGTCAAATCCTGTTGAACTGCGCTGAGGAGTGCCGTAGACGGCGCTGCTGACAAGTGCCTGGGTCTCTATCATGAACGGACGCAGGCCGTCAACGGTAGCTGCAATGGTAACGCCGCTGGAGAGGTCGCGTCCGCGGTTTATGAACAGTTCTGAGGGATCAGTTATCTCACGGAGACCATCGCCGGCCATTTCAAAGATTCCTATTTCGGCAGTGGAGCCGAACCGGTTCTTCACCGGTCGCAGTATGCGGAAGACGTAGTTACCGTCTCCCTCAAACTGCAGCACAACGTCAACGATGTGTTCCAGAACCTTGGGGCCTGCCAGGGTACCGTCTTTGGTGATATGACCTATGAGAATAACGGGCACTCCTGACTCTTTGGCATAGCGCAGCATCATGGCGGCACACTCCCTCACCTGTGACACTGAGCCTGCTGATGACTCCATCAGCGAGGACCTGAGGGTCTGTATAGAGTCTATGATAAGCACTTCGGGGCTGATGGCCCCGGCCTGGGTAATGACCGCTTCAAGCTCTGTCTCATTGTAAATGAAACAGTTATTATTCTTTCCGGGAAGGCGTCCTGCCCTGAGCTTCACCTGTCCCTCGCTCTCCTCACCGGAGACATAAAGCACTTTTTTGTCTTTTTGTGCCAGTGCCAGCTGAAGTGCCAGAGTAGACTTGCCAATGCCTGGTTCGCCTCCCATAAGTATCAGGGATCCCTTTACCATACCTCCGCCAAGGATACGGTCCATCTCCCCGATGCCGGTAGTAATGCGGTTATTATCACTCAATTCAATTCCGGACAGAAGCTCAGGCTTATGGCGGACGGAAGCGGTAGCGGCTGATGAAAGAGGAGAGAGGGTTATTATCTCTTCGCGGTAGCTGTTCCATTCTTTGCAAGCAGGACAGTGACCGATCCATTTTGGTGACTCGGCACCGCAGTTCTGACAGATATAAACGGTTCTGTTTTTGGCCATGAGCAGTAGTGTGAGAGACAAATTTACAAAAAGAAGCGGAGTGTCAGGGCTTGTTTTCCTCAGGAACGGTGAAGATCTTGCCGCTTTTACGGCCAAAGAGTATGAAGAGTGAGACGGATCCCAGGATTGCAATGACAAGCAGCTGTGATTCATGTGAAAGGGTAGCGTATGCCAGACCTTCTTCGAGAGGGATTCCGTATACTACCAGGAGACCGCGTGAGATGATCCAATGATAGGCTCCTATTCCGCTCTGCACCGGGACTGCCATTCCGAAGCTGCCTATTACAAGGATAAACAGGGCGCCGGAAATTCCTATGCCTCCTGTTGATTCAAGACAGAAGAGCGGCAGGAAGGCCATCAGTAAATATGCAATCCACAACAGTACCGTAAGGATGATGAACTCCCATTTCCTTTTCAGTGAGGCAATGGATTTCAGTCCGTCAATGATACCGTCACCGAAGGAATAGATCTTTCTGAAAAACGGTTTTCCGGACAGGGTTTTCCTCAGGGCGAAATAGAGCGTTACCGATATCAGTGCCAGCGCAAGGATCAGCAAATATATAAAAGTGGAAGAGCCAAAGAGGGAGGAAATCTTCATGCTCAGCGGGGCGATCAGGCTTTGGGAGAGGAAACTGTCAGTGGCTCCTGATCCGGCTGCCAGCATCAATCCGAGAATAACAATGACGGTCAGCAGATCAATTGTTCTTTCAACTATTACTGTACCCACAAGCCTGTCAAAGGGCAGCTTCTCTTTTTTCCCGAGAGCCGCACACCTTGTTATCTCTCCCAGTCTCGGGAAGATCAGGTTAGCAAAGTACCCTGTCATAAGTGAGTGATAGGTGTTTTTCAGTGATGGGTTGTATCCCATAGGCTCTATAAGGAGGATCCAGCGGCGGGCTCTGATGAAGAATGCAATTACAGATATTGCTATTGATCCGATAAGCCATAGATAATCAGCTTTCCGCAATATCTCGCCCAGTCGCCCGAAATCAATACCCCTGAAGGAGATCCACAGCAAAGCAAGGCTGATAACTAAAAAAAGAATGTTCCTGAGAGATTTTCTGATACCCGGCTTCAATGTCAGATAAGTTTATTTGTGGCTGTATCCGGGAATATTAT
>JAQBHM010000137.1:0-11254 GCA_032127795.1 Bacteroidales bacterium
CTACTTGTATGAGCCTTGGCCTCATTGTCTCAATAAACCAGAGGCTTGATGCGGAGACCATGGCCATGCTGGCTGAAGAGTTCGGTTACTCAGTAGAATTCGTCAGTGCTGAGCTTCAGGAAGCAGTAAGGGAAGAGGAAGACACAGATGAAGAGCTTTCTTCGAGGCCGCCTATTGTTACAGTCATGGGCCATGTTGACCACGGTAAAACAAAACTGCTTGACTACATACGCAACACCAACGTCATTGCCGGGGAGGCCGGAGGCATCACGCAGCATATAGGGGCCTACAGCGTACAGCTTGACAACGGGAAGATCATCACTTTCCTTGATACTCCGGGTCATGAAGCCTTTACCGCCATGCGTGCCAGAGGTGCCCAGATAACTGATATAGTTATTATAGTGGTTGCCGCTGATGACGGTGTGATGCCTCAGACACGTGAGGCCATCAACCACGCCCATGCAGCAGGAGTGCCTATCATCTTTGCCATCAATAAGATAGATAAGCCCCAGGCAAACGCTGACAAGATCCGCGAGGAACTTGCCACCATGAATTTCCTTGTTGAAGAATGGGGCGGAAAATACCAGTCGCAGGAGATATCAGCCAAGGACGGTCTCAATATTGATTTCCTCCTTGAAAAGATACTGCTGCAGTCGGAAATGCTTGAACTGACAGCGAATCCTGATAAGCCTGCTCTTGGTACAGTTATAGAGTCATCACTTGACAAGGGACGTGGTTTTGTTTCGACAGTACTTGTGAAAGCGGGAACGCTAAAGGTAGGTGACGTTGTACTTGCCGGAAGCTGTTTTGGTCACGTAAAAGCCATGTACAATGAACGTAACCAGAAGATTACCGAAGCCACACCATCTACTCCGGCGCTTATTCTTGGCCTCAACGGCGCACCGCAGGCAGGTGACAAGTTCAATGTGATGCCGTCTGACAAGGAGGCCAAGGATATAGCCACCAAGAGAGCCCAGCTCCAGAGAGAACAGGGTCTGCGCACACAGAAACATATTACCCTTGATGAGATCGGGCGTCGTATAGCTATCGGCAATTTCCAGGAGCTTAATATAATTGTGAAAGGTGACGTTGACGGTTCTGTAGAAGCACTCAGCGATTCACTCATCAAGCTCTCAACTGAAGAGATACAGGTCAATATCATTCACAAGGCCGTTGGACAGATTTCCGAATCTGATATCCTGCTTGCCGCTGCGTCAAATGCCGTTGTGGTAGGGTTCCAGGTAAGACCTTCGGTCAGTGCACGTAAACTGGCTGAGAAAGAAGGTATTGACATCCGTCTTTACTCTATCATTTATGATGCCATTGAAGAGATCAGGGCAGCAATGGAAGGGATGCTCTCTCCGGAGATCAAGGAGGAGATTATTGCTACCATTGAGGTACGTGAGGTCTTCAGCATAGGCAAGGTCGGAACCATCGCAGGCTGTTTCGTCCGTGAGGGTAAAGTGACACGCAACACAAAGGTCAGGGTTATCCGTGACGGAATTGTTCTCTTCACCGGCGACCTCGGATCACTGAAACGATTCAAGGATGACGTTAAGGAGGTGTTGTCAGGTTACGAATGCGGTCTTAACATAGATAACTTCAATGACATAAAGGTAGGAGACGTAGTTGAAGGCTACCAGACTGTGTCAGTTAAGAAAACACTTTAAGGATCTACAAAAAGAAGAGGCTGCCTCAATGAGACAGCCTCTTTCCTTTTATAATATTGCTGGTTTGTTACGCTCCGATTAGTTTAATATAGGCCTCAGCATCGAGTAACCCGTCAAGCTCTGTGTGGTCTTCTATCTCAACCTTGATCATCCATCCCTTGCCGTAAGGATCTTTGTTCACATCTTCTGCTGCAGAGTCAAGGTCCTCATTTTTTGAGGTTATGGTTCCGCTTACAGGCATGAACATGTCAGATACTGTTTTAACGGCCTCAATTGTGCCGAACACTTCACCCTTGGAAAGCCTTTCACCAACTGTTTCAATTTCTATAAAGACAATATCGCCCAGCTCGTGCTGTGCAAAATCAGTGACACCTATTGTTGCTTCGTGGCCATTAACAAGAATCCACTCATGATCTTTTGTGTACTTGAGATTTCCGGGAACATTCATCTTTTTATCTGTTATTAAGTTTAACTCTCTGTTTGTCTTCAGGGATTTCAAAAATACATCTTTTTTAATATTCAGACCCTGAATTTTAGCATTTTTTGGCAATTGATCATGGGGCATCACTGAACCAGGGTGAACCGGAGACTGAAGCCGAAGTTTGTATTGGAGGTCAGAAAGGTGTTTGCCACAAAGGGATCATTAAGTGTGTGGTCAGCGTAAATCTGCAGGTTAAACCTGTCGCTCAGAACATAATCAGCTGTTGCTCCAAGGGTGAATATCCTCTGCCCTGCTACCGGCTGATTGACTTCCTCAATGAGTTTTCGTGCCATGGTCTTGTTGTCTCTCATTGAAAGATCGACTCTGAGAGTGAGATCACTTTTCAATGATCTCATTCCGGCTCCGGAATTGAGAATTATTGATACATCATCAAACCTGTACCCTGCCCCTATGGTTATTTCGTTATTGCGTATATCTGCCACCTGGTTGCTGGTCATGTTCAGGGTCACTGTTCTTGACTTGCGATACTCAAAACGTGTGGTGAGTGAGTTTTTCCAGCCGAGGTCTATATTGATGAGCGGGCTGAACTGTTCATTGATTGTCACAGAATTGATTTCAAACTGCGGGATGAAGTTTGACTGCAGGTCCCGTATGTGACTTATTCCTGATTCATCAGGATCATAATAGAGATTCGTATTAAATGATCCGATAGTGTATGTAGACCTGTACTGATGCGAAAGACTCACCGAATTAAATATTTTCCGGACAGCTTCAAATTTTGTCAGTCCTTCGAAGTTTATCCTCCAGTTAGGCATCATATGAAGCATTGATGGGAATGCGGCCAGTGTTATTTTATTGGGGTCTCTTTTGGTATAAGCTGCGAGGAATGCCGGCACCATTACTTCTCCCGAGGTGATGTTGTATCCGCTGGCATACGGACCTGTGATGATCTCACCGGTCACCGGGTTGAATGAAGGGTCATAGCCGGGATCTGCGGCCATGCGTGCTTCTGCCCTGCGTTGCGAGATAATGGCAGTGTACTCTTTGAACTTTTCAAATGTGGGAGACAGATAATCGCCTGACTTCGGCACCTTCTCAAATGCTGTACCCCAGGAGAGAACCGAAATGGTGAAGTTACCTGTTATACGGGTATTGCGGGTGCTGTCAGGGAAATTACCGTTTCTGTCAGCGCGGTAATAAGAAGATACCGTCTCCGAATATCGGCGGTCACCGGTGATATCTATCCTCAGCCCGGGGAAGGGTTCCACGTTTACCCTGGCATTTACCTGTTCACGCCTGGTAAATGAGGCCGGCATATTGATGAGGGTATCAGGTGTCAGCCAGCCGTTGAGGGCTGCATCATCAAAGAACCGGTTGTCTGTAAGCCCGAGCAGGAAACGCCATCCCGGTGAAAGCATGCCACCGTAGTTCTGCTGTCCCATGAAGGAAGTACCAGGAAGATACCCCGGGAGTATCTGTCCCTGGTCTATGGTATAGGTGGCTGAGATATTACGTACAGCCATCATGGCACGCACAAGATATCGTCCGGCAACACCAATGGGGCTCGGCTTCTTCTCCACCCTCCCCTTGACTGTTATGGTGGCTTTTTCAACTTCTGTGTCCGGGATATAGTCTATCCTCATGTTGGAGACAATATTGAACTTGCCGCTTACAGGTGCTCCGGCAGCATCGGTAACCGTGACCGTGATATCCCTTG
The DNA here is from genome assembly GCA_032127795.1 of Bacteroidales bacterium. Lineage (GTDB taxonomy): Bacteria > Bacteroidota > Bacteroidia > Bacteroidales > VadinHA17 > SR-FBR-E99. Next base: position 3,830 of record JAQBHM010000137.1, read on the forward strand.
TCTTAAGGTTATGGTTTACCACCCTTGCCCTCCCTGCATGAAGCGGAATTCCACTCCTGTTATATGTAAGCTCCTCATAACCGAGACTCATCCTCTTCCTGGCACCGGGCTGAGTCATTGACTCAATCTCCTTCAGAAACTTGGACTTTGTATATAGGTTGGTCATGTTGGCCTGTACGGTGAACTGCCCGTTATTAGAGTTTTTGATGGTGTTACCCAAATTGATATTCATGGAGTCAGGGAAGACCGTACCAGCCAGCCAGTCATAACGTGCACCATATCGCGCATTTGAGGTGACCCATGACAGCAGTGGCAGTTTGTTGATGGGGATATTGTAATTAAGATTGAAGAAGTGGTAATAGTTTGTTGTCCTTCCGAAATTTGACAGGTTGGTCCTGACAGAATCCCGCCATCTGTCATACAGTGCAGGATACCTGTCGCGGTCAACACCGCCCATAGGCTCATCAATGCGTGCAATACCGCTGGCAGTAAAGTCTACCTTCAGCTGCTTCGAGATATCATACTTGATATCATAGAATCTTGTCCACTGGAAATCTTTCGTGAATGTAGGTTCTATGATCAGATCCCTGTTGCTGATATTCCTTGTTTTCACTTCGTTATAAAACCTGTACAGGTCTGTACGGAAAGTGAGGTGTTTTGGGAAAAGATAAATGTTAAAATCCTTGACCAGCCTGAAAATAGGTGAAGAAAGGAATTTAGCTTTCTGGAAGGGGGTAAAATTCTTTGGTCTTGCTTCAAAGTCGTAGGATATCCCTCCGCGGTACGTCTTTTCAATGTCTATCTCCGTCTTGGTGCTGGAGTTAAGGACCTCATTGAATGAGTAACTGACCGATAGATTTGCAGGGTCCCAGGCATGCGGTTTTTCCCCCCGTTTGGTTATACCTGCATTGCTGACGGCAAAGGTCCTGCGCCTCGAATAGTCCTCTGACAGGTTGAGTATTGAATCACGTGCAGCTTTGTCAGGTGCCTTGTCAAGTGATTCATCCAGTAGCAGGTCAGGGTTCAGGGGGTCATACTGCGGTCTTACCCTGCTCTCTGAATAACCCATATAAACTGGTATCCTAACTCCTATTTTTTCAGGAAATATCTTTCCCAGTTCGAGGTTAGTAGACAGATCATACTGTATTACTTCTTCCTTGCTTCTCTCATTTACTTTTTTGTCAATGCTGCCCCATCCGGGTGTGCTTGTCTGACCCACAAGGTTCAGTGTTCCCAGGTCAGCGAGGCGGGCCTGCAGGTGTGCATTGGCAGCCCATCCCCCCTCTTCACGAAAGTCGCTCAGCCGAAGCTCATTGACCCATACTTCAACAGTTTTGGGAGCACCGTCGTCATTCAGTGGATTACGGGTTTTTATAGGGTTCCTGACACCCAGCATAATCACTTTAATATTGCTGAGATTAGGGTTGCCGCTGACTGATATACGGGCATTGCCGGATATCATGGAGTAAATATCGCCAATGCTGAGTATAGATCCTGACTCAAGCATAGCTGCGTCACGCTCCTGCTTGGCATCAAGCAGCAGGGAGAGGTCAATATCAATCTTGTTGTCTTCCGGCCACACTATCATCCTGTGCTCTTCGCTGTCATTGCTGTAACGGCCGTAAGGAGTAAGCTTCAGAGGAATCTCATACTCATAGAAGTTGTTCTTGTAGTCACTGCCCACACGTAAGAAAACGGTCACTTCATCATTAAGGAGTGACTCTCCGATAAGAGCTTCTGCATGCACTTCCAGCTTCAGCCTCTTATACTGCCTCATGTCAAGTGTGACGTTCTTGTAGGTAGCCCTGGCGTCACCGTCGGTAAGGTCTCTCACCCTGAGGACCATTGACTGCTCATTAAGCTGCCTCAGCTGCGGATTCTGCGGGTCAATCACGCGTGTGAAGCCCGGAGGCAGCACATAGTTCACCGGCTCCTTGCCTGCATTTTCCTCAATGCTTACCGAGCTTATTTCGAATGTTCCGTCTTCTTCTTCAGGTACTGTTATACGTTCGCCCCCCTCGAAGAAGGTGAGATTATACTTCCTCCATTCAGACCTCACAAGCTCCAGGCGTGCAAAGCGCAGTATCACATCCCTGTCAAAGTTGCGCATGAACAGTCTCATGAACCTTATAGACTTGAAATCACGTATTGGACCTACAACTCTCTCATAATCTGTTACAGGTATCTTGAACTGGAACCATTTTACGGGAGACTTCTCCCCGTTGGCAAAGGTGGCAGTATATTCCAGTTCATCAACAATGTAGTTCCTCCCGACAGTCATATCTTCAGGCCTCAGGCTGATGCGGTACTGGTAGTAGCTCTCGGTCTCGCTGAGGGTGTTGTCACGGTTAATATCTTCCATGTCCGGAAGCGTTGATCCGCTTGTGGGATAAGACTCTGATGACATTTCAGATGTGGGAGAGTTACCGTCGGTGCCATTGAAGTTTTTATACCTCTCAAGTATTCCAAGCTGCAGGAGGTCGTAATCACTGCCTCTGAAATAGTGAAAGTCATCATTGGCAGGGTCTTTGAAAATCTTGTCCAGGATCTCGGGACTCACCACTGCACCCACCGCCTGGAGGTAGCTGTCAAAGAATTTTAGTTCATCCTCATTGCTGAGCCCGTCGAGGCCCACGTCCTGGTAGCCACGTGAACCAGGGTCATTGTCAAAGGCATGTACCACAGCCTGTACTGTTGGCACACGGCCCCAGACGGTTGTATCTACATTGATGAGTAGCGGTGATATCGGCAGGCCGTTTTCAAACTGCTTGCGGGAATCACGGAGGATATCTTCGGAAACATTTCCCAGGTTGAAGAAGAGGTCTCCGCCCTGGTGTTCAGGGTCTTCGGCAAACGGATCCATAACCCAGAACTTTATATACTGTATGTTAGCAGACTCGAAGTCATTGGTAAGCAGCTCACGCATCATGCCTCCCCAGCGCGTCCGTGGTGAATTAAGGAGACCCATCGGATTAAGTCCGGCAGAATAAATGTCTGGCAGCACGTCAAAGTTATAGGGGCCTCTGTCAGCAGGGTAGAATGCCACATTCAGTACGGCGATGTTTGTAGGGATGCCGCTCACTGACTCTTTAAACGGAAATATCTCGGTCTCATATATCTCTCTGACGAAGTGGCTTGACTGCAGGTCGGAATTGGCCCTTATATGGTCAGGAGTTGTAGAGCCGTTTCGCAGAAAGAGAGGGTCAATAACATACCATGCCAGTCGTGCGCGGTTGAACCCGCTGCGTATATCCTTGCTCAGCATTGCTTCCGGGAAGAGGGCATCCTGCCCCTGCGGGACACTCGCCAGCGACCATGCGTTGAAGGCCCTCAGATCCAGGGGTATCTCGCTCGCTTCAAAATCATCAATGTAGACCGCCCCTGTCGAAGTTATTGCTTTGCTGTGGCCCGGCACAAGATGCGCAAACTCACCGAAGAAATTTATTGACGAGGGAGAATTTGTCTCGATAAACGGAAGCCAGTCAATCATATTGGTAAGCAGCCGTGAGTCAGTCCTGTAGGAAGCATCAAAACCGTAGATGGTGTTTGAGATAGGGTCATCGCCATATGTAACCTTTTGTGTATAAGGTCTTTCAGTAAGGCGCAGCAGGGTGCCGCCCAGGTTCAGCTTCTCGGAAAAGCGGTAGTTAAGATGTGTTCCTATAAGTGTTTTTGTCTGCAGCCCGAAGAACTGGTTGCTCTCCAGGGAAACCTGTACGGGAGTGCCTGATTCAATTATTGCCGAGTTGATGATCTTAACAGATCCAAGGTTATAATCAACGGTATAGTCAACATTCTCTGTAAGGGACACACCGCCGGCAGTTACTTTTACTGAGCCCTGAGGTATATTGGCAACATTCAGGCGTATCTCTGATCCGGTTGCTGAGGCAAATTGCCCGCTAAGGATATACTTGTTCTTTTCAGCCATCTGGCGTGCCACTGTTTGCGTGGAGTCATACAGTTCAGTGAAGACATATTTCCGCACCTGTTCCGGATCAGTGATAAAGTTCAGCAGGTGCCTGCCGAAGGGTTCCCTGACAGGAAAGATTATCCTCCCGCGCTCTGCTGCAATGGTAACCCCCTCCACGAAGTCGAAGAGGCCATCAGGCTGCCTGTCAAGCTGTGAATTAAGCTGATCAAGACCCATCACCTGCAACAGTATCTTGTTATCAATAGGGGTTCCCGGCAGATAGTTAAGGGCGTTGCCTGACTTGTCATCCTGGTAAAAGACATTCATTTCAAAGTCGCGGCTCTCAATGCGCCCTGACCCAACATTATAGATATTTTTCATCATCAGGTGCCATGTCGGCAGGCGGGGGCTGAGGCTTGTACCTTTTATCAGCTTAAGTATGAGGGCGTCAGGTGCGGTGATCCCATCTGTGGAGAACTCTCCAACCTTATATACCTCACCGTTATATGTATATTCGTAGGCCACTGCAAGTATCTCGTCATTATTTAGAGCCACATTCAGAGAGATAAATCCCAGTTGCTGATTAATGGAGTACTCACGTGTGGTGAGCCGACGTGCATTCTCTATCTTCTCATAGTCACGCCCTATCTGAAAGGCAGGATAGAGAGAAGCAAAAACATCTGCCACTTCATCAATGCGCCGTACTCCATTATATGTAGTCTGCAACTCGCTATACAATGCATTGCTGTTGTTGGCCGGATTTAACGGTGATCCGGGTGCAGCCCGGAACTGCGGAATATTGTTGTAGATGTTACCCTGGTTCTCCGCAAGGTCCATAAACGCGACTAAATTACGGTTGCTGACATCCTCAAACCTGCTTGTTTTATTGGTGACCCATACCTCTATCTTTTCAATGTTCAGACCGGTGCTTACCACTGGCAGAGTTTTCAGGGCCTCGTCAAAATTGTCCTTGAAATGCTGCGAGAGGAAGAAGTGCCTGTTAGCTTCGTAATCATCAGCGGTAATTTCGTATTCAGAAAGCTGTGCTCCGCCTTTTACCTCCACCACTGAGGACTCCCCTTTCTGCTGAGAAAAGACTGTGGTCATTGTAAGCTTCCCAAACTGCAGCTCGGTCTTCAACCCGAAGAGGCTGTAACTGCCGGTGATAAGGGTGCCATTCAGGGGCAGGGTAACATCGCCCGCTTCTATCTTCTTTATTATCTCATCTTCCTTACCTGAGTATTCGAGCTTTGTCCGGTTCTCAAAATCGAACATAGCTTCAGTATTGTAATTGATCCCCAGTTGCATCTTGTCACCGATGGTACCGGTGACGTTCATCTGGATCTTCTCCTGGAAGTCAAAAGTGGGTATGGTCCGGAGACGCTCAGAAAGAGTGGGGTTCTCAGTATGTGAAATGTTTATTCCAAAGATCAGTTCAGCCGAACCCTGCGGAACGATATTGATTATATTACTTCCAAAGATCTTGTCAAAGGTCTCTCCTCCCACTTCTATCTGCGGAATGAGTGATGATCTGAAGCCCTCGACATCACCCCGGATGCGTGCATCCCAGTATTCCCGCATTGCCTGCTCAAATTCATACTTGCGGTACTCATCCGGGTTCATATAAACCGGTTTTCGGAAATCAAGGTTCCCGGCTTTCTGGAAAATTATATACTGATTATTCTTTCCGTCATATTCAACCGATGTAGTGATATTAGACGGGTTATTGAGAAAAAGTGGTGAAGATTTCCGGGCCTCCCATGGCCGCAGGGGATCTGGTTGCAGTTTCAGCAGGGCTTCGCCCAAACCTGTCTGGCCAATGGCCATAAACGACACAGATGACAGCACTGTTAACAGTACTGCCTTGATTATCAGAGTTCTATATATTACAGTAAACTGCAATCCGGCACATATAGTTTATAAAAGTTTCAGCGCCTGTCTCACAAGTTCCTCAACAGCGAGGGACCTGTTTTCCTTCAGAAGGCTATCGACCGTCTTCGAGGCGCTGTTCTTTGCAAACCCAAGCATTACTAATGCTGATAACGCTTCTTCCCGTGCGGTATTGTCGAAAAAATCAATTATTTCACCGGAACCGGCATGTTTTCCTACCTTGTCCTTTAGATCTACAATGATCCGTTGTGCAGTCTTCAGGCCAATACCCTTTATAGCCTTCAGAACATTCACATCGGCTTCAACAATAGCCCGGCTCAGCTCAGAAGGTTTGAGTGAAGAAAGCATCATGCGGGCGGTATTGGCTCCCACACCTGAGACAGATATCAGCTGTCTGAAGAGATCTCTTTCAGCTTTTTCTGCAAAGCCGAAGAGAATATAGGCATCCTCGCGAATCGCTTCATGAATAAAAACAGCGCATTTCTCTTTTTTTTCAAGTACACCGTATGTGTTCAGTGAAATATTTATGCCGTAACCTATTCCGTTGCATTCAATAACCACTATTGCTGGATTCAGTTCTGTGACTGTACCGGTAATATAGTCGATCATAAGGCTTGGTCATTATTTTCTATTTCAGGCGGAAGCTCGTCAATGTGTTCAGGATGGATATCTATCTTCTGTGCTTGCAGCGGATTACGCACCAGTTCGGCATACATCTGCCTGTTGCGGAAGATATCGCAGGCAACATAAATTGCCTGGCGGAATGAGTTTTCTGAGGCTTCGTTCTTTCCTGTTATATCGTAAGCTGTGCCATGAACCGGCGAAGTGCGAATGACCGACAGACCGGCTGTAAAATTGACTCCGGTGTCAAAGGCCAGAGCTTTGAAGGGTGCCAGCCCCTGATCATGGTACATTGCCAGGATGGCATCAAACTTGCGGAACAGCCCGGCGCCAAAGAAACCGTCAGCAGGATATGGACCAAAAGCATAAATACCTTCCTCATTGGCCCTGGTGACTGCAGGGATGATAATATCTTTCTCTTCGAGCCCCAGCAATCCTCCGTCACCTGCATGAGGGTTGAGGCTGAGTACTGCTATCTGCGGACGCCGTATTCCGAAGTCCTGCAACAGCGTCTGATTGAGGATCTTCAGTTTCCTCATGATAAGCTGGGGTGTAACAGCCTGTGATACATCTTTCAGAGGCATGTGCTCAGTGACAAAGCCTATCTTCATGCTCTCGCAGACCATCAGCATAAGCACATCGGCAGCATTCACCCTGGCCTTCAGATAGTCTGTGTGACCGTTATACCTGAATCTGTCAGACTGCATATTATGCTTATCTATCGGGGCGGTGACAAGAACATCTATTTTACCATTTATAAGGTCAGCAACAGCCATGTCCAATGCTGCGAGTGATGCCTCTCCTCCTTCAGGAGTCGATTTGCCAAGTTCAACCCGTACCTCATCGCCCAGGCAGTTGATCATATTTGCCTTTTTCGGGTGCGCCTCCTCAGCTGCCCTGATAGTGTTAAAGGAGAAATTGCTCATATTAAGCACCTTGCGATGATAGGCTGCCACCTTGGGCGAGCCGTACACAACAGGGGTACAGATATCATTTATCTGCGG
>JAQBHM010000138.1:0-7969 GCA_032127795.1 Bacteroidales bacterium
ACCACATCAAGGCTCTCCCCGTCATAGTTCAGAATGTCAGTTGCCCATGAGAGGTAGTTTTCATTTTTATTCAGCGACCTTGATTCATTGGTATCGGAAATTTTCCCTATATACCCCGGTTCCAGGGTAAGGCTGTGCGAACCGTCATTGCTTGAGAGCATCACCGTTCCAGTAGAGACGTAAACCTCAACCTCGTGATTTCCGTTATCGGTTATGACGTTAAATGATGTTCCCAGTACCCTGACCCTGGCATTTCCGGCATCAATGGTGAAAGGTCTGTCAGGATCAGGTGTGATTTCAAAAAAGGCTTCACCTGCAAGCTTCACCTTGCGGTTATTGTGCCCAAATGTTTCCGGGTAAGTCAGATGGCTGTCACGGTTAAGGAATGCTTTACTTCCGTCAGGCAGCACCACTTCGATGTTTTTCTGATCGGATAATGATGCTACCGTCACTTTCTCTGTCACGCCATATTCAAAGAACATCCATCCCAGTCCGAAGACAACAAGTACCGTAGCGGCAACTTTCAGCAATGAGGGCATGAATGAGAGCCTGTGTGTCCTTCCCTCATTCCCGGCCGCCTCTATCCTGCTGTTTACCCTGGCCCAGGCTTTGTCAACATCAATATTCCCCTGTGACTCAGCTATCTTCATATCATTCCACTGTTTCATTATGTCTTCTTCTTCGTTCAGCAATGGGAGCGCGGCCTCTTTATTGCCTGACTCTTCACCTGAGAGCCATGCCGCTGCGTCAACCCAATCCTTATCGGTCATTTTTTCTATTTTATAATTTTTTTTCATCACTCAGCCAATGCTTTTCTGAACTCTTTAAGTGCTTTGCCCATGTTTGCCTCTACAGTCTTCAATGAGACTGAGAGTTTTTCTGCTATCTCATAGTATTTCAATCCTTCAAACCTGCTCAACCTGAATATCTCGCTGCATCTATCCGGCAGTCTTTCCAGGACTCTCGCCACCCGCTCCTGAAGCTCCATGAAGTATATGGCTTCGGTTACCGGCTCTGTTGTCACTTCCATCGCTGCTCCTGCCTCTGCTATATGACGGTTTATAACCTTCTGATGCTCTATATAATGCAGGCACCTGTTATGAACTGACCTGAAGAGATATCCTTTCAGAGAACTTTCAATTTTTAAATTTTCTTTATCCTGCCACAACCTGAAGAACAGGTCCTGTACTATTTCCTCAGAGGTGTCAGTGTCTTTCAATATTGTCTGGGCGTAGCGTACCAGTGAAGCATAGGAGGATCTGAACAGGGATTCAAATTCCCTTTTGTCACCCTGTCGGATCCTCCCTATTATTTCACTTTCACTGTTCATTCAGTTCCGTGGCTCTTACCAGTTTATCTGTCGCTGAACCTGAGTTTTCTGCTCAGTTTTCTGATGGCTGCTTCAATGCTCTGGTCGGGTTCGATGACGTTGTAGTCTCCCCAGAAATCGGGATCAGCAAAGGCTGCCACTTCCTCTGTGAAGAAGTCGGTAGGCTTAATCCTCTGTTTTGCTGCGAACTTCAGAACATCCTCTTCAGTGCGGTCAGTTACTGCAAGCTCAGACATTGTAGTATAGTTTGTGTTAAAGAGCTTTTTCTTCCAGTCAACTTTAAATTTCACTTCTGCCCTTGAGTAATTGAAGTACCATTTGTTGTTCATTTCGCGATAGCGTACCAGGTATGAAGTTACCTCAGGAGTGACGTGCATACCAACGGGCTTCTTCCTGATGAACATTGAGGCGGCCTGTTCCTTGTCTTCAAGGTTCATTGAAAATTCAGCCTGTGCAACAGCATAAGTCTCAATGTCAACATATATACGACCGAGATACAGAGGTGTTGTCACGCTGGCCTTCTGTGTGAAGTTTATCACGTAATTGGTCCTGTCATCAATTACAACAATGTTTGTCAGTTGAAGGTCATACTGTGTCAGGGCTTCACGGGTAAGAAATGACTCAGGGTTTTTTACAATATCAAGATAGAGAGAGGTGGTGGGGCCGCCCTGCAGCTTGAACAGCACGGTGTCCATCTTCTCAACGTCATCGTTCTTTCTTCCCTTGTAGATACGCACGGCATCAAACCTCAGGTCATTCTGATAAGGGGCCTTGAATATTTCAACAACGGCCTCACCAATAGAAACATAAGTACGATTTTTCTTGATGGTCTCACGGTAAAATCCGGTCATCTCGTTGGGGATTGACGCATAATTTTTATCGAAGCGGTTTATGACCTCATAGAGCACTTCTTCACCTGAAAGCGGCTTGATTATAATCTCCTTAATGGGTATAAGGGCTGTCTCAAGGGCAATGATATTGCGCTGCCCGTTGGTTTTCATCTCAGAGACAGGAATAGCCTTGTTCTTGAATCCGATAAATGAGAATTCGATAATGGCTGATTCACCTTCGGGTACCTTAAGTATAAACTCACCGTCAAGGTTTGATACTGTTGATACGTTGCTTCCCTGAACTGCCACCCCTGCGAAGACCAGTGGCAGGTCCGTCTCGGCATCAACCACCTTGCCTCGTATTACAGTTACCTGCTGGGGATCTTTCTTCGGCTTTGACGAAGATGTTGAGGCAAATGCATCACCTGCTGTGAGAAGAAGCAGGAGAAGTGCCGTCATTGCTGTGAAAATTACCTTTTTTTTCATGGCGTGATACTTTATTTGTTTCTGATAGTTTTAAAATTTGTTTTCATCTTAATGACCGGATGAAGCCTCTGTTCCCTACATTGGAATGAAAAAAAATTGTTCATTTGTTTAAATTATGATCGCGCCAGATCTAAATGCAATTTATTCAATTTTTGTTTACGGTCTGGTCAGGGCTACCGGCAGATATTTAATTCCGCCTCTGCCACCGGCGGTAAGTATAGAACTGTCAACACACTGCAATCTCTCTTGCCCCGAATGTGTTACCGGGTCCGGCACTCTCACCAGGAGAAAAGGGTTTATGGATCCTTCTCTTGCCCTGAAGCTGGCTTCTGAGCTCTCCGGAAATGTTCTCTCTGCATACCTCTATTTTCAGGGGGAGCCCATGATGCATCCCCGGTTTTTTGGCATCGCCAGGATGTTCCGAAAGATGAATCCGGTTATTTCATCCAATGGACATTTTCTTGACAGTAAAAACTGCAATATGCTTGCCCGGTCAGGACTGAAAAAGATTATAATCTCTTATGACGGAGTTAATTCTGATACATATAATATGTACCGGGTCGGTGGTGATCATTCACGTGTAAAAGAGGGGATAGAGAGACTTGCCGGGGAGATAAAACGATTCAGGTCCCCGCTGGTTATGGAGTTGCAGTTTCTGGAGGGCAGACACAATAGCCATGAGGTCAGTGAGGCTAAGAGTTTTGCCGGGTCAGTGAATGCAAGGTTCAGGATAAAGAGTATGCAGGTGCTTGACCCGGACAGGGCGGAGAGGTGGGTGCCGGACGACAACCGCAGGGCCAGGTATATCAGAAAGGGAGACAGGATGAGTCCCGTCAGGACCCCGGCAAGGGGATGCCTGAGGATGTGGACAACAGCAGTGGTAACAATTGACGGGGAGGTAGTGCCTTGCTGTTATGACAAGAACGGGGCGCATGTGATGGGTAACATCAAAGAGCACACATTCAGGGATATTTGGAACAGTGAAGAATACAGGGCTTTCAGAAAATCAGTTCTGAAAAAACGGTCATCTGTTGATATTTGCCGTGAATGCCCCCAGGGTAAACCTCTCAGGTTCAGAAGGTGATGCCTTTTTCAGACAGTCATTATCTCCTTCTCCTTTGCCTCAACCACTTTGTCGACACGTGAGATATGCTTGTCAGTAAGATCCTGAATGATTTTTTCGCCATTCTTTTCCTCATCTTCCGGAAGCCCGTCTTTTGACAATATCTTCAGCTCGTCATTGAACCATTTTCGGCTTGTCCTGATACTGATTTTTGCCGTTTCGCCCTCCTGCTTCACCTGTTTCACAAGCTGATGGCGGCGTTCTTCCGTAAGAGGAGGGATGTTGATACGTATTACTTCACCGTTATTTACAGGTGTCATTCCAATATTGGCGGCAAGTATGGCTTTTTCAATAGCGCCCAGCATGGTTTTTTCCCATGGCTGTATCAGGATGCTTTTTGCATCAGGGGTGTTTATGTTTGAGATCTGTGACAGAGGTGTGCTGGTGCCGTAGTAGTCCAGATGGATGCCGTCAAGCAACAGAGGATTGGCACGGCCGGCACGCAGGTGTGACAACTCATATTCAAGATGTTTGATGGCTTTATCCATCTTTTCATCAGCTTCTGCTGCAATAAGTTCGAGCTCGTCAGTCATAAGGTCAGTTTTTTACATATGTTACTGTCACGGACAAATGTATAAAAAAAAATTTTTCAGAGTGTCACAAGAGTTCCGCACTTCTTTCCTTCCACAACTTCCTCAAGGTTCCCCTTGCGGTTCATATCAAAAACAATTATCGGCATTCTGTTCTCACTGCACATGGCAAATGCTGTCAGGTCCATTACTTTTAATTTTTTGTCAAGTGCCTCTTCAAAGGTCAGAGTGTCATATTTGACAGCCCCTGGATCTTTCTCAGGGTCAGCGGAATAAATTCCGTCAACGCGAGTCCCTTTAAGCAATACATCGCAGCCCAGCTCAACAGCCCTCAGGGCTGAGGCTGTATCAGTGGTAAAAAAGGGGTTTCCGGTCCCACCTGCCAGGATACAGACGATTCCGTTATTCATCGCTTCAGAGACCTTATCGCGGTGGTAGAGTTCTCCCACAGGTTCCATCCGTATTGAGGTGAATACCCTGGCCCTGCACCCGGCCCTTGTCAGGAAGCTCTCAAGTGCGAGGCTGTTGATGACAGTGGCAAGCATACCCATCTGGTCTCCTTTTACCCGGTCATAACCTTCGCCGGCACCTTCAAGGCCACGAAAAATGTTTCCGCCACCTATGACAATTGCCACCCGGCACCCGGCATCGGATATTTTTCTTATCTGTTTTGCATAATCGGTAAGCATCGGGACATTAAGGCCGCAGCCTCCTTCTCCGCCAACAGACTCCCCGCTGAGTTTAAGCAATATCCTCGAGTATTTCATATCATGACATCTTTCCAACGAAATTAGCAAAAATACCTGTCTGGCAGCCTTTCGTAAGATAAAAAACCTCCTGCGGCACTTGCACCGGAGGAGGTCTTCGACATTTTGATGTGCACTGATCCTTACTCTTTATTTTCCTTCTTGAGGGTATCGGACCTGAAAATGTAATAAAGAGGACAGAACCGTACAAAAGCAGTTATACCAAGGATTACTGCGAGAAGCAGAAGAATGAGACCCGGTAGAGGTCTGAAATCCTTCAGAAAATAGAGCAGCAATAAAATGGTGGCTAATAAGAGCCGAACAACCATGTCTGTATTTCCTACGTTCTTTTTCATTTGAGTTTTATTTTAGACACAAGTTACAAATTATTTTTCTGTAATGATATTTCATAAAACAGCAAAGAGGCCACCCCTTCTGAGACAGCCTCTTCTTCATTTTTTCTGCAGAGGTATGAATTAAAGGTTAAGTGAATAACGTTTAAAAGAAACCACTCTGAGTTCTTTATCATTGCTCTCAAGGTACTGTCTGATGGTCATTTTGTTGTCCTTGACAAACTCCTGGTTCATCAGTGTGCTCTCCTTGAAGAATTTGTTCAGTTTACCCTGGGCTATTTTATCAAGCATTTCTTCGGGTTTTCCTTCACGGCGTGCCTGTTCCCTGCCAATTTCGAGTTCCTGGTTGAGAATCTTGGCAGGTACATCGTCTTTGTCCACAGCTACGGGATTCATTGCTGCCACCTGCATGGTGACATCTTTGTAGACCTGCAGGTCAGCGCCTGCTTTGGTGAAGCCCACGAGCGTGGCAAGTTTGTTTCCGGCATGAATATAAGCATGTACTTTCGGTGCTTCTATCATATCAAAGTATGAGAGTTCGAATTTTTCACCGGTAATACCGCTCTTTTCCATAACCAGATCAGCAACTTTTCTTCCACCGAGAGTGGAATTCAGAAGTGTTTCAAGGTCAGCCGGCCTTGTGCCAAGGGCGTGATCAAGAATACTGTTGCTGAGGGCAATAAATTCGGCGTTCTTTGCAACGAAGTCGGTTTCACAGTTGAGTGCTATCATCATACCTGTTTTACCGTCTTCACCAACTTTTGACAGAACAACACCTTCAGTTGCCTCACGGTCAGCGCGTTTGTTTGCAATTGCCTGACCTCTCTTACGTACTATTTCCTGTGCCTTTTCGAAGTCGCCACCAGCTTCTTCGAGGGCTTTTTTGCAGTCCATCATGCCGGCGCCGGTCATTCTTCTCAGTTTGGCGACATCAGCAGCATTTATATTTGACATATATATTTTATGTTAAAATTATTGAAGTTTTACTCTTTCTCTTTTGCCGGGGCTTCATCATCTGATTCAGATTCATTTTCTGTCTCTGCCACAGCCTCTGCCTTTGCAGCCGGCTCTGCTGTCTCATAGTCAGCAGCGCGTACTCTTGCACGGCGTCCTCCGACCTCATGAGGTGTTTCTTCTCTCTCGGCAGGGGGAGGAGTGTCTTTGTCCTTTTCGGCCTTGCGCTCATTCAGGCCCTCATTTATTGCCTGACACATCACTTCAATTATGAGTGAAATAGACTTTGCGGCATCATCATTGGCTGGTATCACAAAGTCGATATCTGTAGGATCAGAATTGGTATCCACCATTGCAAAGACAGGAATACCAAGTCTTTTTGCTTCATGAACGGCAATTCGTTCCTTGACAACATCAATCACAAAAAGTGCGGATGGCTGCCTTGTCATATCAGCTATGGAACCGAGGTTCTTCTCAAGTTTGGCTCTCTGACGCGTTATCTGAAGCTTCTCTCTCTTTGAGAGGTTGTCAAATGTTCCGTCAACAGCCATTTTGTCAATGGATGTCATTTTTTTGACAGCCTTACGGATGGTTGGGAAGTTGGTGAGCATGCCACCCGGCCAGCGTTCTGTCACGTAGGGCATATTTACCAATCCAACTTTTTCGGCAACAATGTCTTTTGCCTGTTTCTTTGTTGCAACAAAGAGGACTTTACGACCTGATTTGGCAATTTGTCTAATTGCATTTGCAGCCTCGTCTATCTTCAGTGAGGTCTTTTCGAGGTCGATGATGTGGATGCCGTTGCGCTCCATAAAGATATAGGGAGCCATCGCCGGGTTCCATTTTCTTTTTAGGTGCCCGAAGTGCACACCGGCATCAAGTAATTCATTAAAAGTGGGTCTTGCCATTTTCTGGTAATTTTTTAAAAGTTTACGTTCTGTGAAGTCAATTGCAGAGTAGTTCCTTGCGGGAAGTCAATGCAATTTAGATACTAAACCTGCATCTATAATAATTGCTAATGATCTTCTAACGTTTACTAAACTGGAATCTTTTGCGAGCCTTGGGTCTTCCCGGCTTCTTTCTTTCAACCTCACGGGGATCACGGGTAAGAAAGCCTTCTGCCTTCAGTTTCGGCTTGTTCTCCTCGTCTATTTTGACAAGAGCCCTGGAGATACCAAGACGAACCGCCTCTGCCTGACCTTTGAATCCGCCGCCGTCAAGAGTGACTTTGATGTCATATTTGTCGGCAACATTAAGAAGGTTAAGTGGCTGGAGGATAACATACTGAAGCAACTCTGAGGGAAAATATTCCTTGTATTCCCTGTCGTTGATAACGATCTGTCCCTTGCCGTCGTTGAGATAAATTCTGGCAACCGCTGCTTTCCTTCTTCCGATAGCGTTAATAACTTCCATGCTTGTTACTTAATGGTTTTTAAATCAATTAGTTTGGGTTGCTGGGCTTCGTGTTTGTGTGCCGTGCCCTCATACACATAAAGGTTCCTGTAGATAGCTGCGCCGAGACGATTCTTAGGAAGCATTCCTTTAACGGCATATTCAATAAGCCTTATCGGATGTTTCTTCATTAACTCATCAGCTTTGACGATTCTCTGGCCTCCG
>JAQBHM010000139.1:0-6616 GCA_032127795.1 Bacteroidales bacterium
TGAGAAGGATGCATCAATACTTGATGTGACACCCGGCAACAGGGAAGAATCAATTGTACTTGATACACTTAAAAAGATACTTGCCGATGATCCCCGGCGGTGGCACCGTACTGTAAAAGAGATGAAGGGCATCTCAGAAGAGACAACAACAGGTGTACATCGTCTTTACCAGATGATGGAGGCCGGCGAGCTGCTTGTCCCTGCAATAAATGTCAATGATTCCGTTACCAAAAGCAAGTTTGACAACCTCTATGGCTGTCGTGAGTCACTTGCTGACGGCATCAAGAGAGCCACTGATGTGATGATAGCCGGCAAGGTAGTTGTTGTATGCGGTTACGGTGATGTAGGAAAAGGGTCAGCGCGGTCAATGCGGGCCTACGGAGCAAGGGTGATTATCACGGAGATAGACCCCATATGCGCTCTGCAGGCTGCCATGGAAGGATTTGAGGTGAAGACTGTTGAGGAGGCTATACCTGAGGGGAATATTTTTGTTACCACAACTGGCAACAGGGATGTCATCACGATAGACCACCTGGAGAAGATGAAAGACCAGGCTATTGTATGCAACATAGGTCATTTCGACAATGAGATACAGGTTGATGCACTTAATGAGTACAAGGGTATTAACAAGATAAATATAAAGCCGCAGGTTGACAAATATCTGTTCCCTGACGGTCATGCCATCTTCCTGCTTGCAGAGGGCAGGCTCGTGAATCTGGGCTGTGCCACCGGCCATCCCTCTTTTGTCATGAGCAACTCATTCAGCAATCAGACGCTTGCCCAGATCGATCTGTGGACGAAGCCATATGAGATTGGTGTGTACCGTCTTGCCAAGTACCTTGATGAGGAAGTTGCACGTCTGCATCTTGAACAGCTGGGTGTGAACCTTACGAGACTCACCCCGGAGCAGGCTGAATACATAGGGGTGCCGGCTGAAGGTCCCTACAAGCCGGAGCACTACAGGTATTAAGAGAAGAGGGTTCAGTACCTGTTCCAGACGTGGAGGTACTGTCCGGTAAAGGCTGACCGGTAGTTTTTCAGAGGATACTGACCGGGACCTGATGAGGGGGCCCCGAAACTGGGCAGTGCATAGTTGGTGCCGCAATGCGGACAGACGGCATAAATACCGTCAATATTTACAGCTATGCTCAGAGAATTCACGACATAACAATGCGGACAGGTGCGGTCATAAGCATTGTATTCATCAGGGAGCGAATGATAGAGAATAATGCCGTTTCCGTCATATCCTGCTGACTTTGCTCCCCAGTTGTTTGTCGATGAGGTCACAATAACGCTGTTCCCAAGGGCGGAGGCAAGATCAAAAAAGTAGGGATCTGATACTAAATCGACATAGAAATCCGTATATACATCAGGGATCGGGTCGTTTTCCTTTCTGTTGCATGACAATGAAAGGATAAGTATCGCCGTAATGATGAAAAAAATCTTTAAATTTGAACCTGATGGATGCATTTCCGGGTTTTTTGCAAAAGTAAGACAATTCTATGAGTGGTGCACCTATGTCAAACGGAATGAAGTTACAAAAAGTATCTATAAGGCTGCTGGCCCTTTCACTGGTGCTACTCGTCACTGCTCCGGCCATGACATGCATGGCACAGCGCAATGCGGCACGTAAGATTGACAAGGAGCTTTTTGACAAGAAACGGCGCGGTGGCGCCTTCGATGATAAGGTAAAAGACCGTGGTGCCGCAGGCAAGGCAATAGAAGCGCAGAAGAAGAAGGAGGCACAGAGGAAGAAGGAGGGCGAAAAGAGCCTGAAGGATCTGAAGGACAGACATTACCGGATTCAGAATGCTGCCACTCAGGAACGGATGAAAGCCAACCGTGAGAGAACTGAAATAAAATACAAGGCCAAGAAGCAAAAGCAACGAAAAGAACAGAAAAGGCCGAAACAGTATAGAAGAACATAACCCTGAAAGAGATGGAAGACAAAGGATTAGGCAATATTATTTTTTATATCATTCTTGCGGTAATTGCCCTGGCAGGGTCATTCTCGAACAAGAAGAAGAAGACAGGCGGATCAGGGGCACCGTCGAAGACCTTCAGCTGGCCTGACCTCGACACTGAGGAATCAGCACCGGTCTCTCAATATGAAGAACCTGAGAGTGAGCCTTCACCGGCACAGAGATCAGTTGTGATCAACGAGGGAAGGTATGAAGAACCTATGACAGGTGCATTCAGTAATGAAGGATCATATGTTAACCCCATGGCAGAGAGATTCTCAAGAGAGGGAACCGTATCCAATGACCTTGCTTCAGCATTCAGTATGGAGGGCAGCGTAGCCGACAGCATGGCCGCTGCATTTTCAACTGAGGGGATGTCAGAAATGAATGAAGAACAGATCAGAATGTCAACTGACAATACTATCTCTGACCACGAGATTGGTGATGCAGAAGTGTTTGATTATGAGGCATATAAAACTGAGCTGGTGCATGAAGGTGGATTTAATCTCAGGAAGGCAGTGATTTATTCTGCGCTTCTCAACAGGAAAGAATACACATTCTGATAATCTGGTTGTTAATTAAAAAAATTTGTATATTTGTTCTTTGAAGAGTTCCGGCAGTGCCGGGATTCTTCTTATTTTTTAACCTATCATGAGATGATTATGTCGGAAGTTGTTTATGTAACAGATGAAGGTCTTCGGAAAATGAAGGAGGAACTGGATCTGCTCCGCAATATTGAGAGGCCCTCTATTTCGAGGCAGATAGCCGAAGCGCGAGACAAGGGTGACCTGTCTGAGAATGCAGAATATTCAGCAGCCAAGGAAGCCCAGGGAATGGTTGAGATGAAAATAGCCCGTATTGAGGATCAGATAGCACGGTCACGTGTTATTGACGGTTCAAGGAATGATACTTCTACAGTGAAGATCCTTAACAGGGTCAGGATACGTAACAAGGCTAACGGTGCAACCATGGAATACCAGCTTGTGCCGGAGGGCGAGGCCAACCTTAAAGAGGGCAAGCTGGCTGCCAGCTCCCCGATAGCACAGGGCATCATGGGCAGGAAGGTGGGTGACATTATAGACGTCACTGTGCCTGCCGGTGTGATACCTTTTGAGATCATTGATATTTCAATCTGAAAACCCGCAGAGTGATGGCTTCAATATTCACACGTATCATAAATGGTGAGATACCCTGCTACAAGGTAGCGGAGAATGAGAGGTTCATTGCATTCCTCGATGTAAGGCCACTGACGGCCGGGCATACGCTTGTGGTCCCGAAGAGGGAGACAGACTACATCTTTGACATTGATGACGAGACACTGGCTGATATGATGCTTTTCGCCAAGAGAGTGGCAGTGGCGATGAAGGAGGTGATAGAGTGCCGCAGGATAGGAGTAGCAGTATTGGGTCTTGAAGTGCCGCATGCCCATGTGCACCTCGTGCCACTGGCGAAAGAAACGGATCTGCTCTTTACTAACCCGAGGGCTGTGGTGTCAGACGAAGAGAACAGGAGGCTGGCAAAAGCAATAGGCGAGAGGGTGAAGCTCTGAAAGACAAGAGTTATAAAAAATAAAAAAGTCCCGCCAGCTGGCAGGACTTTTTTTTAATTCTTTCTTATGCGTTTACTTCTTGGACGCACAGCATGGAGCGGCAGCACCACCTTCTTTGGCGGGAACTACAGTTCCTTTGGATTCAGCACAACCTGCAGCTGAGGGGCACTTGGCACAGTCTTTAGCAGCTGTTGTGGTGCATTCCTTACCTGCAGCTGTAGCGCCATTCTTGCACTTGTCAGTAGTTGCTCCACAGGTGTCACATTTGCCATCTTTATTATTGTCGACAAACTTGCACTCGGTCTTCGTCTGCTTCTTTTCTTTATCTGACGTCTGGGCGTGAACGCCTGCAGCTACAACCATCAGGGCGACCAGTATTAAGCTGCCAATCATCCATTTTTTCATAATTCTCCGTTAATTGGTTTAAAATTTAATAACCGAAAGATAATAAGGTTTTTCATATTTCTATAAAAATTATGTCAATTATCATAACTTTAGTGAAGCTTTCGCGCTGCATTGTGGCTATTATAAAGGATATTGCAAGTGATTTTCTGGGTCTCTTTTATCCGGAGCTGTGCCTCTCATGCCGCAAGCCGCTGGTACGGGGAGAGGATATTCTCTGTACTGACTGTCTTATTGCTATAGCACGTACAGATTTCCACCTCCGGCGTGACAACTCTCTGGAGCAGGCTTTCTGGGGGCGCTGCAGTGTGGAGCGGGCTGCCGCCTTCTCGGTCTATAACCGCGGCAGCCGCGTACGGACCCTGATACATATGATGAAATACAAGGGAAGAAAGGATCTTGGCATATCTCTGGGCAAGCTTTACGGTTCATATCTGAACGAGAGCACCTTCATGAGTGATATTGATCTCATGTTACCCGTGCCGTTACATCCATCGCGACTGAGAAGCAGGGGCTATAACCAGAGTGAATTTATCGCATCGGGTTTATCTGAGGCAACAGGGGTTCCGGTATTGACTGACATACTTAAAAGAGTGGCTAAGGGATCATCACAGACAAAGAGCGGCAGGTATGAGCGATGGGAGAATGTAGGGGGAATGTTTGTTGTCACCAAGCCCGGGAGGATATCAGGGAGACATCTTCTCGTTGTTGATGACGTCATCACTACCGGATCAACAATGGAGGCATGCGTGAATGCGCTGCATGACTCTGCTGCAGTAAAAGTAAGTGTCATTGCATTGGCAGCAGCACAGAAATTAACTATTTGACTTTGTCGCTGTTTTTTCTGACATACTCCTCCCAGCTCTTAAAGCCTTTTGCAGCAGCAGGCTTGTTGCTCTGGTAGAAATGGCAGAGAGCAGCACCCAGTGCATCAGTAGCGTCGAGGGCAATCTTTTCATCACGGAAAGCGAGGATTGACTTGAGCATGACGGCAACCTGCTCCTTGGAGGCCTGTCCCTGTCCGGTGATTGACATCTTGATCATTCTGGGGGCATATTCAAAGACGGGAAGATCACGGTACAGGGCTGCGGAGATAGCTGCTCCCTGGGCACGGCCCAGCTTAAGCATACTCTGTATGTTCTTCCCGTAGAATGGAGCTTCTATGGCAAGCTCATCAGGATGGTACCTGTCAATAAGTGCCAGGGTCTCCTCGAATATTACCCTTATCTTCTGGTAGTGATCCTCTTTTTTTCTCATGTCAAATATGCCAAGAGAGATCAGCGTGGGCTTCTTGCCCACTACGCTAATAAGTCCGTACCCTGTGATTGTGCTACCGGGGTCAATACCAAGGATTATTTTTTCACCCGCGGCTTTGCTCACTTTTTAAAGGTTTTCGGAGAATAGAGGATCAGGTTTTCAGGCAGCTGATTTCCTTCTGTAAATACCGGGGTGCGTCTGTAAGGGACAGCGGATTTTGTTCCGGTGCCTTCAATAATAGCAAGGGCGGCCTTAAGAGAAAGTTCTTCAGTATCACCAAAGTCATGTGTGATATCATCATTGGCAAGCACATCAGGAGCTATTCCGTCATAGAATCCGCCCTCATCTGATGAGTTGACATATTCAAAGGTGATAGGCAGGAATATATACTTGTAGTCAGGTTCAGGAACAGAGGTCGTTGGGAACGGATAACCCCATCCGTTCATCCCTGCCGGCTTCCCCAAAGTGGTGTCACCAACAATTGATACAGCTATCCATGGCTTCAGACTGTTTATGACAAGTTCACTTGCTGAAGCGCTGTTCCGGGTTGTAATGAACACTACCTTATTGAGGCCCAGCGGGCTGGCAGTTTGAATGAAGTTATAGGTCTCATTCCATTCTGAAGCAACAAGTGAATTATATTTAACCTTAAGGCAGATTTTATTAGTATATGAATTGTCAACTACCAGGCTTGCAAGCTGATTGGCAACGTTAACAAGTCCCCCTCTGTTATAGCGAAGGTCTATGATAAGATCCGTTGCTCCTTTCGCCTTGAATGAAGCAAATGTTTCATTAAGTTCATCTTCTGTGGGATCGATAAAACTGTCAAGGCAGAAATATGCAATTTTGCGCCCGGAGCGGTTAAAAACCGTATCGCCCATTACAGTATTGACATCAAGTTCAGCTTTGGATGAACTGAGAGTAACTTCTGTACCATCTGGTTTTACGAATAACAGGGTGTTTGTATAACCTGCTGTTGAAGGTCCCCAAAGGTTGTCATAGGCAGTTCCGTCTCCCGAGATGAATATGGGAGCGATATCTATGCCATTCACTTTTTTGAGAATCCATCCTCTGCGGACACCCCGGGGCCACAGGTCTGAGCCCTCATAAACAGTTAGCATCCTTATCTGGTTTGTTTCATCCAGTCCCATTCTGATGCCATGGCCCACAAATACGCCCGCGTAAGAAGCTTTCCAGGCATCATAGTCTTGTATGTTGCTAAATATGTCTATAGGCAGATACCTTATCGCCTCGAGTAACTCTCTCGGTCCGGGATAGTCAGAAATTTTTACTCTTGGGATTTTATCATTCCACAAATACATAACCTTCATCAGGTCATAAAAACCGTCACGTGCTCTCTCATCATAAGTATATTCATCAACCACCACAGGATCGGGATCCTTATTACAGCCTGACAACAGGGGAAGGAAGAGTATCGCTATAAAAA
>JAQBHM010000140.1:0-7684 GCA_032127795.1 Bacteroidales bacterium
GAAACTATCAAGACACAGGCTGTGGAGAAGGTAAATGAAACGGCCCGGGAGCAGGCTGACAAACTACTGAAGGAAGCCGAAGAAAAGGCTAATCTTATTCGTGCCGAAGCTGCATCGGCTGCAGAAAGCATAAGGAAAGAGGCTGATCTCCAGGGGCAGAAGCTGATCAAAGATGCAGAGTCAAAAGGCACTATTGCGGTCATTGCAGCCAGGAAAGGTGCTGAAGCCCTTAAAAAAGAGGCGGAAAAGAGAGCCGTGCAGCTTGAAACGGAGGCCAACTCAAAGGCTGACAGGATAATTGCAGAAGCAAGGTCCAAAGCTGACGAACTCCTGAAGTAAAAGTTTATTATAAAAAAAGGCCGGAATTAACCGGCCTTTTTTAAATATCTCAACACAACTAGAATATTTTTTCCTTGATGCGTGCTTTTTTACCTGTAAGATTACGCAGGTAGAAGATCCGTGCTCTGCGCACCTTGCCGTACTTGTTGACCTCCACTTTGTCAATGAATGGTGAGGCTACCGGAAAGATTCTTTCAACTCCTATGTTTCCTGACATCTTGCGCACGGTGAATGTCTCAACATTGCCTGAGCCTGATCTCTGTATGACTACTCCGCGATACTGCTGTATCCTCTCCTTGTTACCTTCCCTAATCTTATAATGAACTGTAACAGTGTCTCCGGCCTTGAATTTCGGATACTCATTCTTTACAGCATACTCCTGTTCAACTACTTTCATTAAGTTCATCGCGCCAAAAATTTGTGTTCTCTACTCGTTTCAAAATCGGTCGCAAACTTACAAATAATTTTTTTATTATCTGCAAATTAAAACCGGAAAATAGCGAATACTTTCAATGTCCGGCAGAGCCGGTCTGTTTCAGCTTTTCACCTGCATCCTGTACCACTCTGCGGTACCATTCAGCAGGATACCCCGGCTGTTTAAGGCTGGGAACGACATATTTGTAACCTTCCCTGGGTTCGCTTTTGGTCTTTACATTACCATCCATATATTTGGTAAACAGAAACTTGTAAAGCTCCCGCCACTGACTGACAGTGTTGTTTCCGGCATCTACCGAATATTTAGTGATCAGATCCATGGCTTTGCGGGGAGACTTCATAAACAGAGCTTCAGCTGTCTTGTCTATTTCGGCTGTCTCAGTCATATATTTATTTTCAAGTTCTTTCTGTTTTGCCTGCAGATCATTTAACATAAGGCTTGTGCGGGTATAGACAAAATTGGTGACCTCATTGAAAACCCAGAATGCTGCGTTGTCACTGTATGTCATAATGTCTCCGTTGCCTACGGCAAAAGACCCGGGGACTGCGGTGATGCCGCAATACATTGGCGTATAAACAGTATAAAAAGTATCATCCACACCAAACCAGAAAATTCCGCCAACAGGGTCAGGCAGCCAGCTTCGGCTTTGAGTGACAAAGGAAAACCCGGTCTGCTGCGTTGAGATGGCTCTCTCATTGATATAAGTGACACTATCAACAGTAAAAGTCATGGGTCTCCAGCGCACGGTGCTGAGATACGGACCTGCACCAATATCCTTTGTCATATCCATGGGAGTATTCTGGTAGTAGTCTCTCATTAGTCCTATAACATCTTCAAGACCAAGCTTGTTATCAGGTTTGATCCACAGGGGCATCCTGTTGGAAAGATCATGTCCCATGACATACTCAAGGTACTGTCCCATATTGCTGTTCACCTTGTTGAACCCTGACCATACGCGCGCATCACAGGCACGTGCACCTCCGAAATCCACCGGAGCAAATACATCGCTGAAGCTGAATTCCGAATCAGGTCCGTTATACCATCCGTTCTGACGTGCGAGGTCTATCATGTCATCGGAATATACGGTCTCAACTTCGGGGTTAATGACTTTGTCGATCTCCTTTGCAGTTATTGATGTTATTCCGTCAGCAAGAGGGAATGTCTGAATCCTTGCCTGATTGGCATGCCCAGAAATATATCCGTCGGGTATCCTGCGGGCTACGAAAGAGATCCCTTTCTTTCCGGGGCCTTTGCCTATGAGTTCCATGATCCATACTTCATTCGGATCAGAGATGGAGAAGGATTCACCTGAACTGCAATACCCGTATTTTTCAGTGAGGGTTATCATTGTACGGATAGCCTCACGTGCATTTGTCGATCGCTGAAGGGCAATATAGATAAGGCTTCCGTAGTCAATTATTCCGTCCGGATTATGAAGCTCATTCCTGCCTCCGTAGGTTGTCTCACCAATGGCGACCTGAAAACGGTTCATATTGCCAATCACCGAATAGGTAATAGGTGCCTGTTCTATCTGGCCAAGGAATTTTCCCGTATCCCACTCATAAACGTCAAGCTTGGTACCTGCTTTGTAATCCATCTCAGGCCAGTAATAAAGTTCACCGTACAAAACATGGGAGTCAGCCGAGTAAGTAATCATTGTAGAACCGTCCTTTGATGCTCCCTTTGTAATAAGGAAATTAGTGCATGCCTTGCTCTTCTCTGCGGTCACCCACAATAATAGCAGCAGGGTTAGCGTCATCGCTGTTATCCTTTTCATAATTTATTATTTATTTGTTTTAATAAGTCTGCAGAATGAGTCCGTACTCTGTTTTGGACTGTAACCGGTCCTGTCGGGTTCAGGTATCAAAAGTAATATCTTTGTTCATATTTCAATGCCTCTTAGAATGTTAATTAAAGATCTTATCCTGTCAGCATCGGCTGTTCTGAGCAAGTATTCAGAAGCTGTCTGAGAGCCTCCCATTGATATTCCTTTTCTCCTGAAGGTCATTCCGCTCTCAATTGTATGGCGGCCTGTGAGGTGGAATTCCCTTGCACCCGTTAAGTTCGCCAGAATTGAAATATTATACTCGTCTATTCCGCCTCCGGGCATGATAATAATCCTGTCCGAAGCCAGGTCAACAATTTTTTTTATCAGGGAGGATCCGTCAACAGCTTTACGTGCATGCCCTGATGTTAGGAGCCTGGCAGAGCCGGCAATAATAATGTCATTAAGAGCCTGCATCGGATCCCTGCACATATCAAAAGCCCTGTGGAATGTAACACTCATGGGGGCGGCATATTCCACCAGGAAGGCTGTACGCTCAACATCAATATTTCCGTCACTCTTCAGAAGCCCGGTTACTATGCCGTCAGCCCCTGATTCCCCGGCAATATCTATATCCCTGCGCATCACTCCAAACTCACTGTCTGAATAGAGAAAGTCTCCGGCCCTGGGCCTGATAAGTACATTTAACCTTATGTCAAGATTGCTTCTTACTGCATTTATCAGCCCCAGGCTGGGGGTTACTCCTCCTTCGGATAAAGCCATGCAGAGTTCAACCCTCGCGGCACCGGCTTCCTGTGCAGCACAGGCAGACTCCACAGAGTCAACGCATATCTCTACCAGAAAAGACAATTCTTTATCTTCAGGTTTTGAAAGTACATAATATTTAGGTATTATTGCTTAACAAAAAAGAGTAAAACTTATGAAACCTACATTATTGGTACTTGCTGCCGGTATGGGAAGCAGGTACGGCGGGAACAAGCAGCTGGATCAGGTAGGGCCTTCCGGCGAAACCATAATTGATTATTCGATATATGATGCCAAAAGAGCAGGATTTGGCAAGGTGGTATTCGTAATAAGAAGGGATATTGAGGAGCAGTTCAAGGAAACCTTTGTCAGACGCCTTGAAAACGTTATTGAGATAGATTATGTCTTTCAGGAACTGGCTAACCTTCCTGACGGTTTCTCCCTCCCTGAAGGCAGGCAGAAGCCCTGGGGCACAAGCCACGCTATACTTGTTACGGAAAGTAAAATAAAGGAACCGTTCGGGGTCATAAATGCTGATGATTATTACGGTGTTGATTCATTCAAGGTACTCTATGACTTTCTGACACTTGACAGGGATGACAAAAACTACTGCATAGTAGGTTACAGGCTTGGGAATACACTTTCTGACCATGGCAATGTCAATCGCGGAATATGTTCTGTAAGTTCGGCAGGGCTGCTTGAGGATATGGTGGAGACACGAAGCATTGAGAAGAGACCTGATGGCATATTTGCTCCTGACGCGCAGGGACATATCCGTCAGTATACAGGTGAAGAGATCGTTTCGATGAATCTCTTCGGCTTCAAACCTTCATGCTATAAATACCTGAATTATGAGTTCAAAACATTTCTCCGTGAGCGTATCAGCGATTTGAAGGCCGAGCTCGATATCCCTACTTCACTTGATAAATTTGTCAAGAAAGGAGAGATAACCATTCAGATATTAAAAAGCAGCAGCCAGTGGTTTGGTGTCACCTACCGCGAAGACAAGCCCTTTGTGGTGGAAAGCATTCGCAAAATGGTTGATGCAGGAATATATCCCGAGAAGCTTTTCTGATAAGGTCTTCACCAGGTAAAATCACTCTTCAGTGTTGTAATGTTACCGCGGTTATCTGTGACCGTGAGTACCATGTGATGGAGACTGTTTTCTTTTAGTCTTGAGGTATTGAACCTGTAAATGAGAAGATTATTCTTTTCATCATACTCCGCCAGTGTCCATTTCCCGTCAATAATTGTCTCATACTTTTTTATGCCGGAAAAGTCATCTGTAATTGTCACCGAGAATGAACTTCTGCCTCTCAAGTCAGATTTGCTGGCAAATGAAGGCCTTGCAGAAGGCGCCGTTGTGTCAATGCCAACTGCGTAATCCCCAAGGGATCGCACCTCTGATGATACATACCCGTATCGGTAATCACCGCCAGCATAGCTGCTTTTTCCGTCACTTTTAATTTTCACAAGGCACATCCCGTATTCCTTGCCGGGGATAACTGTATCAGGACGTACAGAGATCCTTATAGGTTCATGTACGGCAACCGTCTCATCATGCACAGTGTGAACGGCTGACAGGTACCTGCCGTTTCCGTTTCTAACCCCATAATTAAAAAATAGGGTATCATAGAATGTAAGTGAGGGGAAGTGTATTCTTATACCGTCAGCAGTAAAATCTGATGCTCTCCCGAAAGGGAGGACCTTGTTACACTCAATTTTCGCTGCTGCTACGGGGGGGGATGAAAGAGAAATGACACTGAATGCCACCGAGGAGCTATTCCCGGCTGCGTCACTCACACGCAGAACGATGTTATGGACCTTGTCATCATCGAACATGATGATACCCCTGTTGACCAGACCGCTGTACATTGAAAGTCTGTTCCCGGGCTGCAGGAATGTCTTGTGAATATATTCATTTGTTCTTATCCTTGCCCTGTAATCAATATGACTGTTGATATACCTTGATTCACTGAAGGAGAATTTCCCGGCATCGAATCCATAGACCTTAATTGAGTCAACAAACAGGTCAATGGTGCTTATTCCGCACTTGTTGTAGCTGTTGTCAAAAGTGTCCCAGGTTTTTATCCCAATGCCTATCTCGCCGTTCACAATAGTGGGGGTTTTCACGGTAACTGTATATTTGCCTCCCTGTCCTGCTGCTCCCAGCGAAACCGCATTGTGACTTCGGTTTACTGATGACCCCCTGGTTAAAGGGTAAAGGATTATCTTTTCAATTGCCGGTTTTATTCTGTCTGAAACATCAAGATTAAAGTGCAGTGGGTTTACCGGGTTTTCTGTCGATGACTCACGAATCTCAAAGTGAAGATGCGGACCTGATGACCCTCCTGAATTTCCTGACCATGCAATCAGTTCGCCCTGGTTCACCCTGAACATGTCTCGCGGGGGATAAAGGGTGATAGCATAGCTCTTGTTTTCATACTGTCCATCTACTATGTATTCCTCAATGTCTTGCCTGAAGCGGTCAAGGTGTGCATAAACGGTAGAATAGCCTGAAGGATGTCTTATATAAACAGCCTTGCCGAAACCTGACGGGCTTATACTGATCCTGTAGATAAACCCGTCAGCCGCGGTGAGCACCTCCTTACCTGTCACACCTCCGGTTTTATAATCAAGCCCGGAGTGAAAGTGATCTGCTCTGAGCTCTGCGAAGCTGGCTGACATGGCCGGTGTCTCTTTCATGGGACTTATAAATAAGTCTTTATCAGCCTGTTGGGCGTTCAGGGTAAATCCGGTGGCAAATAGGGCCAGAAAAATAAGAGGTCTGATTTTCATTATTCTATTTATGCAAGCCACAAAACTATCTTTCAATGTTCAACCAACAAACATTATGCCCGGTTTTTTTTGAAAACATTATTAAATAAGTTACTTTTGCATAAGATAGTACCGTTATGAATGCTAAGGGATATGAAGAATATCTTTTGCTGAAGAGATCAGTAAATGCTTTGGTTGAAGATTATGAAAAGCAGAGGTCTCTGATAACGGAGCTTAAATCAGAACTGTCAGCTTTGAGAAATAAGTTTGCAGAAAAGAATGAGGAAGTAAAGGAGCTTCAGACAAGATATGAAAGAGCGAAGTTCTCAGGAGCGATCCTTGGGAGCGGAGGCGAGACCGGGATGGCAAAGAGGAGAGTGAGTGAACTTGTGCGGGAGATTGATAAATGTATTGCTCTTTTAGACAGATAATATATAGAAATGGATGATAAGCTTTCGATCAGGGTTAATGTGGCCGACAGATATTATCCGTTGAAGGTGGAGAGTGAAAATGAAGAGCGTATCCGGAAAGCAGCCCGGATGATCAACGAGAAGGTGCTTCAGTATAAGCAGCGGTACGTTGACAAGGATATTCAGGATTTCCTGGCGATGGCTGCCCTACAGTACGTGATCAGGCTCATAGAGATTGAAGAAAAGGAGGGTGACACAAGCCTCGAGGAGGGGCTTAAAGAGTTAAGTGAAAAAATCAATCTGTGTCTGTCCGAAAAGTAATACGCGTTCTTTAAAATAGAAAAGGTACTGCCCGCATTGTTTCTCTATTCATTTTGAAAACTCAACAATTTGTACTTTGGGGTAGGTCTTGGGTTGCTTAGAACAGGCCTCAGCCCGATTCGTCGGGATCACGCGAAAGCGAGACAGTGGAAGTTCGAGGTAATTCGGCCGCTTCAGCCATGTAGACATGGGGTTTTTTTAAAAGCTAGAGAAACTTTGCGGGTTTTTTTATAATCAAAAAAACAAAATTTATGATACTTGTAGAAATAACCACAGGGGTGGCTGCAGTGATTGGCGGGTCAGCCCTTATAGCGGGAACGGGCCTGTCATATTTTCTGTGGCAGGCTGCCCTTCACAAAAGACGCAGGAAAATAATTACTGAAGCTGAGGCAGAGGCAGAGGTACTCAAAAAAGAGAAGATCCTTCAGGCAAAAGAGAAATTTCTGCAGTTAAAGGCTGAACATGAGAATGTTATAAATGAAAAAAGTAACCGGATCAACCAGGCCGAAAACAGGATCAAGCAGAAAGAGATGGCTCTCTCACAGAAACTGGAAGAGACTCAGAGGAAGAAAAACGAGACAGATATTATTAAAGAGAGCATGACACAGCAGATGGAGCTGCTGGAAAAGAAATCTGATGAGCTCTCGAAAATGCACCGTCAGCAGGTGGAACAGCTTGAGACAATCTCGGGGATGTCAGCTGATGATGCAAAGAATCAGCTTATTGAATCACTTAAGGAGGAGGCACGTACGGGTGCCATGTCATATATCAATGAGATTCTTGATGATGCAAAAATGACAGCCGCAAAAGAGGCAAAACGCATCGTGGTGATGGCAATACAGAGAGTTGCTGCCGAAACAGCAATTGAAA
>JAQBHM010000141.1:0-6732 GCA_032127795.1 Bacteroidales bacterium
AGAGTGCTGCCTGTTATTACAAGTTTCGATACCGGATATTTTTCAACTCCAAAAAAATCATCTGATTTAAGATGACCCTCAAGCTTGGCTCGCATACCGTCATCTTTCAATTCAACATCTTTGATGGTAGTCATATCAACAATAAATTCTCCTCCGGTTATAGTATTTTTAGCAACCGTAAGCCATCCTTCTTTCAGGTTAATCGTCCCTGTATGATCTCTCCCAATCTTTTTGCCGTTCCATTCAATGCTGGAAGCTGCGGCATCAGCCTTGAATGTCGTCTGAGCATTTAATGTTACAGTACTCAGTACTGGAATCATTATCAATAAACTTATCTTTTTCATTTTTCTGTTCTTAAGGTTATAAAGAGACAACGTGGAGACAGAGGTTTTGTTCAATTAACGTTAAATAGAACGAAAAATAAATTTTGTATTTATTTGAATATCAGAGACTTTTGATATTCATTCCGCCACTCAGTTCGAAGACAGTTCCTGTGGAGAATTCCCAGTCTCCTCTTGCCAGGGAGGCAATAGCTTTAGCGACATCAGCCGGTGTACCCCATCTCTTTTGCGGTATCAGACCCTCAGCAATCAGTTTGTCATATTTGTCCTTGAACTTCGATGTCATATCGGTCTCAATGAGTCCGGGCCTTATTTCATAAACATTTATTCCTTCTTCAGCCAGGCGGTCGGCAAATACCAGGGCTGCCATTGACAGGCCTGCCTTTGAAACGCAGTATTCCATCCTGTTGGTTGACGACATATACGCAGAGACAGAGGTGACAAAGATTATCAAAGGCATATACTCTGTCATCTGTTTTCGTGTCCACACCATTTCCCTGGCTACTCTCTGCGCGAAGAAAATCGGACCTCGCAGATTTATGCCTGTCACCCGGTCATAGCTATCCTCCTCAAGATCGAGGATGTCTTTTCGCTCAACCGGTGCAACGCCGGCATTATTTACAAGCAGGTCTATACGGCCGTAACGATCCAGAATACTGGTGATTGCTTCGTCATGATTGCCGGTAGCTGAGATGTCAAGACCTACCGGGAAAAATTCAGCTCCGTTATTTTCCACTTCAGGCTGCAGAGAAAGCATACACTCGCTGTCTGAAGTACGTGCAATGGCAACAATATCAAATCCTTCTGTGGCAAGTTTTATTGCGACGGCCCGTCCTATGCCCCGGCTTGCACCCGTAATAACGGCTACTTTCTTAGGATTCATATATCAGCCTGCTTTCTTCCCGAAGGGGATTTGTCAAGTTTCAGGATAATTTCACATTCTCCCTTTACGTCGGCATCGGCAGTAAGGTATTGGCTACTGTTGATGCTTGCCATGATATACTTACGCTTTTTCCCTCCTATCATCAGTTCTCCCGGAGTGCAGTTCAAAGGCATCAGCAGCGACAGCTGCAGGTACTCATAATCTCCTGTAAGGCTGATTGTTATCTTGTCAGGATAACGCCTGTATTTATAGGATACATATGCTCCTGAGCTTTTATAGCTGATCTTCACATCAGCGCTCTCAATTGCGGCAGCCTCCCAGCGCGGGCACAGCCTGACCCGCCTGAAGAGTTTGTCTTTGTCCTTTATACCAACCAGACCTTCAATGAATGCATAAAGCATTGCAGAGGATCCCCATCCGTCAGTGGGTTTTGCTTCAGGGGAGGTGCTTGTCTCAACAGATGATGGTCTTCCGTCAGGGAAATACCAGAGATAGGTCTCTCCCTGCTTTGAAATCATATCATAATAGCGCATCAGTATATCGATGCCGTAACTCTCGTAACCGTATTCAAGGGCAGCCCTGGCCAGCTCTCCGCCTGCGAGAGGCATGATGCCGCCGTTACAGTAGGCCCCCGCTGATAGCTTATAGTCGCCGAAGATACCGGCCGGAAAAGGAGGATCAATTGAAAACCATTCTGCAAAGGCCGTGGTGGTCTCACGGCGCTTCATGTATTCGCTTATTATTGATGATGCTATATGAGGCGTGGCGGCTCCTCTGTTGATAGCAGCCGGGTTGCTGAGACTGAGCTGGGATGCCTCATCAACACCGGGGATCATGACCGGTGTCTGTTTGACAAAATGAGTGTAGAACGAGCCGTTGAAACATATGCTGTTCATGCTCTTGCGGATTTTTAGTGCCCTGTCACGCCACTGTGCAGATCGCTTCATGTCACCAAAAAGGGCATACCAGTGTGACATGAAATGAAATGCCTCATAATAACCGCTGTTGTCACCGTGGAAATAACCCCAGAAGGTTTTATCATCTATCTGGAACTGAAGCCATTCGTGCTGCCCTGCGGTATAGGCAAAATCCCATGTATCAATAGTATACGGTCTTCTGAAGAGATATTTTTCCTTATCAAAGTACCTGTCTCCCATGACATAACCCAGGGCCATTTCAAAGGAAGGCATCAGCTCCCTGATAAAAGCGTCATCACCTGTCGCCTGCCATGCAATCCACGCGGCCTTTATAAACCTGTATTCAGTATCTGCCTCAACCGGAGTCCTGACATATTTGGTCCAGTTCTCGCGCTCACAGGGCAACTTCTCGGGAAAAGTGGTAAAATAATCGAAGATACGGCCGTTTTTTGCCTGGTTATCAGCAAAATGACGCACGGTACTTTTCAGGTCCTGCTCAGAATACCTGAGAGCCCTCATCATGTCAGAATAATTTCTTATCCAGATTGAACGGGCATCAGGCGATCTGTAACCGCGTATTTTCTCACCATCAATGTTCACTTCGAGGAGGTCCTGCTCAAGGAACCTGTTTATCCTCGGTATGAGCTCATCAAATGCCGGCGTGCCAGTTCTGACATACATAACTGGAGTTTTAGGTTGGTTTTTGCGGTTTTAAAAGTAGCAATTAATTGATTTGATTGTTACCAGGGAAGGTATTTTCTTCATCCTCTTCCTCATCCTCTTCTTCAATCTCATAGAACGGGACAGGTCTCTGAGGTCCATGTGTGCGGAAGCGGGCAGCAAGGAGAGCACCTGCAACAGCCCCGAGCATATGTGATTCCCACGAAATGTTAACCCTGAATCCCGGAAAAATCCCCCAGACCATTTCACCGTAAATGAATGCCACAAGAAGAGAGAGGCCCATCAGCGGAATATGCCTGCGGATAATCCCGCTGACGAAGAGAAATGATGCCAGGCCATATATTATTCCGCTGGCACCTATGTGCCACGAAGGCCTTCCGGTAAACCATACTGCAGCCCCGGTAAGGAGAAATAGCCAGAATAAGACCCTGAAGGCAACCTGAGAATAAAAATAAAACAGAGCACTGCCAAGAATCAAAACAGGCAGGGTATTGTTGAAGAGATGCTCAAGATTGGCATGAATGAACGGTGAAGTAATTATACCTGTCAACCCGGATACACGGCCCGGAAATATTCCAAGGAAAAAGAGATCAGTGTCAAACAAATATTCGCATGCCTTTATCAGCCACATCAGTGAGACAAAAAGAAAGGGGACAAGCATGCTTAGAAGAAGCTTTTTCAGCTCCGGAGATACCCTTCCCTCACGGTCGGGATCATTGTCTGTTTCCCGCAGGTTATTTGTCACGTCCGGGATATACTATTCCTGATTTTTTACGGACTGCATCAAGGGTGCCGGCCAGGTCCAGGGAAAATTTCAGGGGCACAACCGGGCTCTCTGTAAGACCCTGCTCAATGCAACGCATCACCTCAACGGCTTCAAACTGATATCCCTGTGCCGGGGGAGTGAATAACATCTCCTCCGTCTCACAACCCGGAAATTCCAACATAAGATGCTGAGAGCGGTCCCTTCCGCGTGAGAGAATAAGATTCCCATTTTCACAATGAAACTCTGTTGATATTCCGGCCATGGATACAAAAGAGCTGTACGCCTCGGCAATGCGGCCGTCACCGTAGCGGAAAATGGCTGAGGTGCTTTCATCTGCACCTGTGGGTGACAATACTGATATTGCTTCAACAGATTGGGGCAGACCCATGAACCTTATTATATCCATGATGGGATAAATACCCACATCAAGCAGTGACCCTCCCCCAAGATCCAGGTTATACGTACGGAGCATCTCATCATAACCTGACATAAATGCAAATTTACCCCTCATATGGATGATCCTGCCCAAGGAGCCGCCGGAAAGTATCTCATGTGCCTTAATATATGAAGGCTGGAAAGGCGGCCAGAGTGCCTCCATGAGGAAGAGGCCGCGCATTCTTGCCTCCGCAGCCATTATCTCAACCTCCGCTGCATTTATTGACATGGGCTTCTCACATATCACATGCTTCCCGCTACGGAGCGCCAGAAGAGTGTGCTCCATATGATGCGAATGAGGTGATGATATATATACGACATCCAGATCAGGATCAGCCACAAATGCCTCATAACTGCCGTAATGTTTTTTAAACCCGCATTCACGCGCAAAAAGTGCCGCCCTTTCTTCATCACGCGAACCTGCAGAATGCAGGATTGCATTATCAAGCAGATGCAATGATTTTGCAAACTTCCGGGCAATATTGCCGGTCCCAAGGATTCCCCATCTGAATGTACTCATAGCAAAATTCTTTTTATAAAGTTACGAAGAATCTCACAGAATCGCTTCAGGAGCCTCTTATAAATAGTGAATTATCCGCTTTAAAAAAAATATTTTTAAAAAATATACTACTATGTATTGCATGGTATTATTTTTATTTTATATCTTTGCAATGTTATATTAATATGTATTAACAGGTACCTTATTAAAAAACCATGAAACTCACAGTAAACATCAATCTCGGAGGCTATTCATTCAATGTTGATGAAGATGCTTATGAGCGCCTCCGTCAATATCTCAAGACAATTGAGAAGGAGTTCTCGGGGGAGACCAGTTCGGCGGAGATCATCACTGACATAGAAGGCCGCGTAGCCGAGCTCTTCAGGATGCGGTTGAACAACTTCAAGCAGGTTATCAACATGAAGGATGTTGAGGAGGTGATGGCCATTCTGGGATCGCCTGAAGTGATCAGCGGAAGCGAATCTGAAGGGGATGAGCCGCATATGGCCTCATCACGGCGCATTTATCGCGATCCTGACATGCGGATCTTCGGGGGAGTATGCTCAGGACTGGCAGCATATCTTAACATGAATACCCTGTTGATGAGGATAATATTTGCCATCCTGATCCTTCCCGGAGGATTTGGTCTGCTCCTGTACCTTGTTCTGTGGATAGTTCTTCCTGAAGCAAGAACAACGGCACAAAAGCTTGAGATGAGGGGTGACCCGGTAAACATAGAGAACATCAAAGAGTCTGTCAAGCGCGAGTTTGATACTGTAAAGAAGAAAATGAATCTGTAGCAGGGGTCATTCCTGTATTATTTAGATAAAAAAAATCAGCCATGAATACTGACAACACAAGAGCACAAATGCGTAAGGGCATCCTTGAATACTGCATCCTTGCAGTACTCTCGAGGAACTCATCTTACGCCATTGACGTCATCAATGAGCTTCGCAAGGCCCAGGTGATCGTTGTTGAAGGAACCCTTTACCCTCTTCTCACCAGGCAGAAGAATGCCGGTCTTCTCAGCTACCGCTGGGAGGAATCTCTACAGGGCCCGCCCCGCAAATACTATGAACTCACCGAACTGGGCAAGATCTATCTCAATGATCTTGACAAAGTGTGGGAAGACCTTGTAGAGTCAGTCAACCAGATACGAGGCAAATAACAACGGCAGCCATGAAAAAGACCATGAACATAAACATAGCAGGCCAGCTCTTCAGTATTGATGAGGATGCCTATGAGATACTTACACGTTATCTTGAACATGTCTCCGCCAGATTCCGGACAGAACAGGGAGGTGAAGAGACAATTTCTGATATAGAGACACGCATTGCGGAAATTTTCGGCGGGGGCAATGAACCACCCACCCTTGTCTCAAAGGAGATGGTCAATGACATGATCAACATCATGGGGGCTCCCGAGGATTACTATGATGAAGCTGCAGGAGGCAACGCCATTGGCAACAGGACTTCATTCACGCGTAAATCAATGTATGATCCCAACAGTCCCTCGGCAAAGCTCGGCAAAGCCCTTTCCGAGTTCTTCAGGGCATTCGGCAAATTTATGTCAGGAGTTCTGAGAGTGTTTGCAGTCTTCTTCGGGACAATCTTCACGGTTATCGGATTTGTTCTGCTCTTCAGTTTTGTGCTTATACTCTTTTTTCATAATGCTCCCATTCTCAGCAATGTAATGGAGCCGGAAATCACAAATATGCATACTCTTCTTTCCATTGTTCTGAACAGCACAATGGTGGTGCCTGTAATTATTCTGGCATCAATTGTCATCCTCCTGCCACTGGGCGCCCTGGTTTACCTGGGAATACGGATGATCTTCAATATAAGGGAGAGATCGAAGATATTCAATCTTGTCATATTTGTAATATGGATTGCTGCAGCCTGTGCACTTGCCGTGTTCCTTTCACTGCAGCTCTCAGTCTATTCAAATAACGAAAGGGTAACAGAGAGAATTATGCTGGAAAACCCACCTGACACACTTTACATTGAACCCGCTAAAACGGTTTCATCAATGTATTACGAGGATTATGCCAGGATAGATGATTTCTCAGTATACCGTCAGTCGTCAACAGGCAGGATCTTTGCTTCCGTTGACCTCCATATTCACGGAAGTGACACAACCTCAGGGTGGATCTCAGTGGATAAGAGGGCCAGCAGCAATTCTGACAGCGAAGCATGGGTAAACGCACGTGC
>JAQBHM010000142.1:0-8297 GCA_032127795.1 Bacteroidales bacterium
CCTCATCCGGCCCAGAAGATCAGAAGCTGATGATCCTTCTGACACGCTGAATATTACAATATTTGTTCCACCGTAGCTTACTTTGTCAACAATGGTGCAACTTTCAAGAGCATTTGCAATTGCTGCTGCATGGCGATGATCTTCTTCCAGGCGCCTGATGTTGTTTTTCAGTGCGTATATTCCTGCCGCAGCAATAAAACCTGCCTGCCTCATAGCCCCTCCGAAGACCTTTCTGATCCTGGCTCCCTGTTTTATGAAATCCTTGTTACCGAGAAGCAGTGAGCCTACCGGAGCTCCCAGTCCTTTTGACAGACATATTGATATTGAATCAAACAATGACCCGTATTCCACGGGTTTTCTGCCGTCAGATGTCATTGCATTGAAAAGCCGGGCACCGTCGAGGTGAAAACCGAGATTCCTATCATCACACAGTTCCCGTAATTTTTTCAGCTCCTCAAAGTCCCAGCAGCTTCCTGCTCCGCGGTTTACAGTGTTCTCTACCTCAACGAGGCGCGTATAGGCTTTATGGGGATCATCAGGATTATTTACATAACCCAGCACATCATCAGCGGTAAAAGTACCGTTTTCAGAATCTATAAGTGCCACCGAAGCAGAAGAATTAAAGGCTACACCGCCACCTTCAAACTGGTAGATATGGGCCATACGGCTGCAAATAACCTCATCACCGGGTCGTGTATGGGCTTTTATGGCAATCTGGTTGGTCATGGTGCCGGAAGGACAGAAGAGAGCCCCCTCGGTACCAAACATGGCAGCAGCCATAGCTTCAAGTTCATTCACACTGGGATCCTCTCCAAAGACCATATCTCCTACTTCGGCTGACATCATGGCTTTTAGCATGCCGGGCGACGGCTTTGTGACTGTATCACTCCTGAGATCTATCATTTTATTCGTTTGTTAAAAGATCTCCAAAGTTAAAACTTAGAAGATCATTCCCAACATTGCGCCCCATAATAGGATCATCATTTCCGGTAATACAGGGAAAACATTGATCGCGGTGTCAAAGAAATTATTTGCCCAAAGCACATCTTTTGGATACTTTTACACTGCACCTGGAAAATGAGCCAACCATTGATGAAATGATGCAATTAGCAGAAGTACAGGTTAACAAACCATATTCTTGAAGCCATATGGATGTAAGAATTGAGAAAAGCTGGAAGGAAAAGCTGGTAAAAGAGTTTGAGAAGGAGTATTTCCAGTCCCTGACTGCGTTTATAAAGGAGGAGTACAGGACAAAACAGGTTTTTCCACCCGGCAATATGATCTTCAATGCATTTGATCTTTGTCCGTTTGATGAGGTTAAGGCAGTGATAATAGGTCAGGATCCGTATCATAATACGGGACAGGCTCACGGACTGTGCTTCTCGGTCATGGACAGGACCGAGTTCCCTCCCAGCCTGGTGAACATATTCAAGGAATTAAACCGTGACCTGGGTGTTTCCGCTCCATCCACCGGAAATCTTGAGAGGTGGGCAGAACAAGGTGTTCTGTTGCTCAATGCTATCCTGACGGTCAGGGCACATGAAGCTCTGTCGCATCAGAACAAAGGCTGGGAACAGTTCACTGATGCCGTAATAAATATCATCAACAGGGACAGGGAGAATGTTGTATTCATGCTGTGGGGGGCATATGCCCAGAAGAAAGGCGAAGCCATTGACCCGGGCAGGCATATGGTGCTTAAGACTGTACATCCCTCTCCCCTTTCTGCTTCTAGAGGATTCTTCGGATCTTCGCATTTCAGCAGGTGCAACGAATGGCTCAGGAGTAAAGGGCTGGAGCCTATAGCATGGTGATCACATCTGAAGGCCCCGCCGTATTACTCTTTCAACCTCTTCCCACGGTTCAAATCCAAGAGACATTCTTATCATGCCGGGTTCATGGTATTTGTGGCCCCAAACTGCATCAACAGGCATGAGTATAGTATGCGAATCGCCCAGTGTCGGTATAAGTCTTATTTCAGGGTAAACACGTTCTATAAAGCGGTCACGGCGGCTCTTCTTCTCTTCAGCTGTTTTGCCTGCCAGATCAAATGTAATCATGGCGCCGTAACCCTTGCCGCCAAGTATTTCAGTGGCGGTATGATGGGTCTCATGAGACTCTAGCCCCGGATAGAGTACTCTTTCAATAAACGGCGAAGCGTGCAACATGACTGCCAGCCTCATGGCATTCTCACACTGGCGCGTGAAACGCAGTTCGAATGATGAGAGCTGTGTCTGAAGCCTGTAAGCATCATCAGGAGAAAGCATATGACCTACAAATTTCCGGTATTCAATTGCCTTCTGCATCAGAGAATGATCATTGCCGCATATCACTCCCGCAGTAAGGTTACCATGCCCCGAGAGATACTTTGTGGCGCTGTGAATGACAAGGTCAGCTCCTTCATCGAGAGGTTTCCACAGCAGCGAAGTGGCGAAAGTATTGTCTATTATTACCTTAACCCCGTGCTTCCGGGCTTCTTTTATAGTCCTTCTTCCATCAGCAACTATCAGCAGGGGATTCGATACGGTCTCAAAATATATCAGTTCAGGCTTTATCTCATTGATGGTCTTTGCCAGTAAGTCATAGTCATAGGTGTTGCCATCAGGGCTGAAAAAGTCAATATGAAGTCCTCTCCTCTTCTCCAGAATGTTGCTTATGTATGATAAAGTCCCCCCGTAGATTTCAGAAAAGAACAGCCACCTTGATTGCTTCCCTGCCTCCTGAAATATTGAGAGCGCAATATCAATGGCGGCCATGCCTGACTGGGAGAGCAATGCCCACTGTGAGCCCTCTGACTTCATGATGGCTTCCTCTGCGGCTACCACTGTAGGGTTTCGGTACCTCGAATAGATATACCGGTCAGGTTCTCGCTCATGTCCAGCCTCGGCCGCGAAGGCGGATGAGGTGACCTCAGCAGAAGGGAGTTCAAATCCGGCATCACGATAAACCGGTGTTCTCGCGCTGTTTATCTCTCTCTTTTTCATATTCGCTGTAAAAGTGTTGTGATATTTTATCCTTAATATTTTCAGGTTCAAAGTCATCATAATAAAGAGCCCTGTCAGCCACCAGTCCTGTAAAGAAAAGCACCCCGGCAGCAAAGGCTGCCCATTCACCTGTGAGGTACAGGAGCATGAGCACCAGCGGCAGGGTCATTGCACGGTAGTAGTACAGATTACGCACCAGCGGACTCCTGAGAGTGGATCCGGAACGCAGCACTGTTGATCCTGCTGCCAGTAAAGTCATTAATATAAAAATATTGAGCGATCCGGCAAAAGATGAAACAGCAAATACTCCCGAGAATAAAGCCTGACCGCTGTGCAGAAGTATATTTCTGGACCGGTCAGCTGACAAATATACAAGGTCAACGGCCATAAGTGTCAGCACTGCAATCGCCGGTACCGCCAGAGGTGGCAGCAGTGACGGGTTAAGGTAAGCGATACCCGCAGATATGGCAAGAAGAGCTACTGCCGCTATTTCACGGCTTAGCGGTGACGATATCAAATTCAGGATGGCTCTGTATGACTTTGCCTTTACACCCAGGTGAAACATGGAAACTGTCATAGCCAGGAGGGCTGCTAGGAAGGATACACCGTTAAGTAAGGTATTACCGGTAGTGTAAGACGATATGGCAGTTGCAGAGCTTATAACTATCAAAAGTGAGAAGAGCAGCAGGCTCCACTCCTTCCTTATCTTATCAGTATCGCAGGGATCACCAATATCTGTTTTCTCAACTTCAGACGGGATAATGAGTGGTCTGTTTCTGTCAATCGCTCCCGTGATTCTCACTGACGGCCTAATACCTGTCTCAGGGAACCATGCAAGATCAGGTTCCGGGAAATCTTCAGCAAATATTATTTTTATTGCACCGGTAGGGCAAGCTGTCACGCAGGCAGGGTCAACACCCTCTGCCGCTCTCTCATGACAGAAGTGGCATTTCTCAATATAACCCTTTGAAATATTAACCTTAGGAGCTCCGTACGGGCATTTTAAGGTGCAATATCGACAACCAATACATTTTTCCGTGTGATGGATTACAGTGCCGTTTTCATCTTTTGTATAAGCTTTAGCAGGACATCCGCTGAGACATGAGGGTTTTGCGCAATGATTGCATGCGAATGAGAGGTTTATTACACTGAAGGGGGCAGTGGCAGATTCATTCCATGAATAAACGGTTCGTATCCCCGGCTGCAATCCGTTTTCAAGAATACAGGCTGCGCTGCATGTTTTGCAGTTTACGCATAAAGCGGCATCATATGCAAAGCCCCTTCTCATATATCAGCCTTTTCAACATTAACTCCCGTGTTGTGAAAAGCAGCACCGTATCCCATATCAGTTTCAGCAGGTTCAATGAGTGCGTTTACACCTCCGCCTTCCGCAAGCCATACTCCGTTGGGGAAGACTATGCTCCCCCTTCTTACGCGCACTGTCACCCTGGCTTTGCCCGTTACTTCACCCCTGCTGTTTGAGATTCTTATCAGGTCGCCGCTTTTAATACCCAGTCGTCGCGCATCCGAAACCGATATCTCCCAGGCAGGCGGCTCAGTGAGGCATCTTATTACTTCCATGTTGCCGAACTGTGAGTGAATCCGGGAAGCAATGTTGGGCGACATAAGCCTGAAAGGCAGCTTCTTATCCTCATTATCCTCAAGTGGTACATAACATGGCAAGGGATTTACTCCCCATTTCCCGGCGGATGATTCGGAAAAGAGCTCAATTTTGCCTGACTGAGTAGGAAATTTCAGATCATGATATGCTGTCTCCTCCACCTCTGCAGGCAAGACAGGGCCTTTCCTGAGATCATCAAGGGTAATACTCTTATTCTGACTGATCCTCCCGGCAAGCCATTTCTCAAAATTTTCATTACCGGGTTCAGGTATGGGATTAGGAATGTTTTCACACAGTTTCATTGTCTCCGCCAGCCGGTAATAAATTTCGCTTTCAGGCATTACCTCTCCAGGAGGCTCTGCCACTTTTGGCTTGAACTGAACATACGGATTCCAGTAGGAGCTGACAATGTCAGATTGCTCAAAGAGCCCTTTTGCGGGCAGAATTATGTCAGCCATCATGGCGGTATCAGTCATGAACTGATCAACAACCACCTTAAACGGGATCGATTCAATTACCTTTCTTACCCCGGTGCTGTCAGGAAGCTGTGTGACAGGATTACCACGCTCTATCCATGCCACTTTGATGCCGGGGGAGGTCAGGTTATTAAATCCTTCGGCGAATTTCGCCATTGAAATTGTTCGGCGGAAAGGCAAGTCATTAACGGCATCAGGATAATAGCTGTCAGGCTCTTTTTCAGCGTCATAGATATAACCCTGCAGGTTTGCAAAGTTAAAACCGCAGCCGCTGCGTCCTATTTTTCCGGTTATAACAGGAATAGAAAGTATGGATCGTATTGTTTGTCCCCCGTTACTGTATCTCTGCAATCCGTAACCGGCAACAAAAGTCACCTTGTCTGTTTGTCCGATCATGACGGCAAGATCGGTTATGGCCTGTGCGGGAATGCCGGTTATCTTTTCTGCATCTGCTGGTGAAATATCCAGTGATTTGACAAAGAGGTCATAACCGGAGACATGATCGCTGATGAACCTCTCATCAGTCAGTTTATTTTCCACCAGCACTTTTGCCACAGCAAGGGCCAGGGCAGCATCGGTGCCCGGGATAGGCCGTAAAAGCATATCTGCCTTATCTGCGGTAGGAGTCCGCCGCGGATCGATGACTACCAGCCTGGCACCCTTCTTCAGCGCCCGGTCA
Source organism: Bacteroidales bacterium (assembly GCA_032127795.1). Lineage (GTDB taxonomy): Bacteria > Bacteroidota > Bacteroidia > Bacteroidales > VadinHA17 > SR-FBR-E99. Next base: position 5,758 of record JAQBHM010000142.1, read on the forward strand.
ATATGGATCATCTCCTGCACATTAGTCTCAGCAGGGTTCTTTCCCCACATTATAATAAGCTGTGCCTCTGCCAGATCCCATGGCACATTATGCTTCACCTCCCCGAGAGTCAGCCTGACGGCCTCCAGCCCGGCAGGCCAGCAGAGATTACCGTAGGTGGTTGTGGCACCTCCGTAGAGCTTCCAGAAGAGAGATGTGATATCATTGCTCAGTCCTGAACTGCCGCTTCCCTTATAGAGGAGTACTGACCAGGGTCCGTACTGTTCGCGGACCTTAAGCAGTTTTTCTGAGATTATCTTAAGCGCTTCCGTCATCGAGATGCGCTCAAAGCCTCCCCTGCCATTGTGCTTCAGGGGGTGGATTATGCGGGAAGGTGAAAACTCGCGCTCGAGATACGAGAGTCCTTTGATACATGGTCCTTCCGGAGTAGCCAGATTCCCTTCATAAGGCAGTATACGCACTGCCTTCCCATTTTCAACAAAGACCCGGAATGAACAAGTGCTGTAGCAATTCCTTGGACATACAGTAAGGAACTCATTCATTATTCCGGGTTTCTATTAAGAATTAACACTACACGCTATTCAAAAATACACTTACAGGTCATCTATTGGTCCAACCAGGATTGTATTTATTTTCAGGGTGTGGCTGACTGCATCAAGAACAGTAAGCTCATAGGTCACCTTGTCCTGTCCGATGTAGGTGAGATACTGAAAGGCAGGCGTTACGGTAGAGTATGTGACACCTCCTATTGTAAGCGTAATACTGGCTTCAGGATATGCTATATCAAAACGGTGATAGTTTGTATAAGATCCTGCCGTGACAGTTCCGTAAGAAAATACTCTCTCATTATATGCCGGATCATCAGATGTAGTTACAGTAACACCTTCGAATGTCTGGTCAGTCATATTGCGAATCCGGATGTCAGTAGGTCCTTCGGGTGAAAATTTTGTCTTCTTGCAGGCTACCAGCGTCACAGCAATAAAAAGGATTATAACAGCTCTTTTCATAAGTGGGTAAAATGGTGGTAACAATTTGACTGAAAAGATACAAAAATAGTTGCAAGGGCTTATATCTTTTCAATGCAATCACCGTTCACCCATCCCTTGTTGCCGTCAGGGAGCCTTATTTCGGAATATTTGCCAATGGTCTCTTCCACTGTCACCGTGGTGCCCGAGTGAATTACGAATAACTCACTGCCACCCTCACCGGGTGCACTTTTACCTGTCAGTATGCTGCAGGTGACTACGGCCCTGTTATCATTGTTGACAAGAGAGTTATTGCGCATCGCCAGCGAGACAGCAAGCAGTGTGAGTATCATGCCGGCCACAAACAGCCAGAAAGTGAGAAGTCGACCCCGGGCTCTTGCCCTGGTAAGAAAGAAAATACCGGCTGACAGTGATAACACAAAAAGGAATATTGATATGATTGCCCAGATGTTTGTGGTTGCCAGCAGGGAGACAAAGTCAAACCAGCGGACAAAAAACAAGGGAGGTATCTCATCAAATTTATCGGAGACCCTGCTTTGTGCAATCTGGAGGTTATAGTTTATATCTTCATCTGCCGGCGATAAAAGCCGTGCTCTCTCGAAGAAGAGGATGGCAGATGCAATATCCCCTGTCTTGAAATATGCATTACCGGCATTATAGAGCAGGTTCTCTGATCTGAAGCCTTCCTCATACAGTTTCCGGAATAAGGCGGCAGCGCCTGAATAATCCCCTGAGATATAGAGATCATTGGCTTCACTGAACCTGTTATCAGGAGTCTGTGCGACTGCAGGAGAGCACAGCAGTGCCACAAGCATCAAGCCTGCCACTGTACTCCTTTTCAAAAACAGATTGATTTTCATGAGAGCAGGTTTTCCAGTTTTCTGATAAGATCAACAGTTCTCTTAAAAAGTCCGGCAGGGCTCTCACTTTCACCTGAAGGTGAGTACCGTGAGTATTCGCATGCCGTAAGTATGTTGTCAATCTCTGTAATAACAGGCTCATCAACCGATTTGCTTCGTAACTCACTGTAACAATACTCCCTTGTCAGCTCTGCCAGTGGAATAGAAAGTTTATCGCCCAGGTAACCCCAAAGAGCCCGGGCTAGTTCCTCATGTACCATCTCAGGTTTATCACCGGAAAGGTAAGCACTGGCTTTTGACAGTCTTTTGCGTGCTGCTTTGGACGCTTTTCTGTTGCGTACTCCTGACAGGTCTGCATTTCGTCTTATATGCTCACGACGAAGCACCAATACTGCCACAGCAGCAAGGAAGGCGTAAAGGTACCACAGCCAGTAAGAAGATGACTCCACAAGTGGTCCCGGAGCCTCGTAGAGGTTAAGATCATCGGTGCGTATAAACCTTATATCCTGGCCCAGGTATTTGACATCTTCACCCGGCATAAAGGCAGGTGCTGCGGTTGACTCTACCGTGCCGGAGCCTTCTGTGACTCTGATCTTATATCCTTCAGTTCTGAGAGTCACATATTTTCCTTCCTTAAGGTCGAAAACCGTATAGGAAAGTGGTGGCAGCTCGAAAGTACCCTCGCTTCTCGGGA
>JAQBHM010000143.1:0-5943 GCA_032127795.1 Bacteroidales bacterium
ATTTTTGTCATCAAGTCAGTTAAAGTTAAATCACATTCTCTCTATCCCTGTCATCCTGAAGGCGGAATTGCATCCCCACTTTCCGGCTGCTCTGTAAAAACACCCACCGGGTGTTTTATTTAAGCTCGCAACTGCCATCCGGGCATATAAATGTCTTGCGGTCTTGCGGTCTTGCGGTCTTGCGGTCTTGCAGTCTTGCGGTCTTGCGGTCTTGCAGTCTTGCAGTCTGGCAGTCTGCGAAAATAGGATATTTTTTTCAATTAACCACTTTCTCCGGTAACCACTCACTATTGTCTAATGCCCACCGCCTATTATCTTTTCACCTTTGTCTTTTTCCTTATTTTTCAAGAACCAGCAGCTCTACCTTTCTGAACTCCATAGGATGTGACTCTCCCTGCAAGGCTATATAACCCTCTTTCAAGGGGGTGCCATCAGCATGAGGGAATCCTTCAGGCTTGTCTCCGCCTATCTGAGGCCTTGAATATGTAAGCACCGCGTCTCCGTTGACAAGATGGTGAATCACGCTGTCAGCATAAACTATGATCTCAGCAGTAACCCATACATCGTCATAGAAGGTTTTTGACGATGAAGAGGTACAGTGTTCTGTAATGAAAGCAGTGTCAATAACTATATGGGTTCCGGGAGTACAGACATTCATGGTGGGCCTGATCTCTTCGCCTGTAGCCCCAAGAAACTGTGCTTCAACCGATACCGGAAAGTCCTGATCAATCAGAACGGACTCCGGCGACTGACTGTGGAACATGATCCCGCTGTTGCGGTAAACCCATGACGGGCCCCCGGGGCACTGCTCACCGGTAAACCTGTATTCTACTCTCAACCTGTAGGATGAGAAGGGTGTTTTATAATAGATATGGGCGAATTCATTATTGAATGTTCCGTATTCCGAGTATGACACCTTCATTACTCCATCTTCAACCCTGAAAGTGTTCTTGTAGTTTTCTCCCACCGGGGACCCCTTGATCTTAATAATCCAGCCGTCAAGGTTTTCTCCGTTAAAGAGCTGAATCCAGTTTTCCTTTTGGGGAGAGGAGTTCCGGCATGAGGCCAGTAATACGATGAATGTCAATAAAACAATAAGATTTTTCATGCTTTCTGCCCAATGCTCAAAGTATTGCTTTTTCAATGGCAATCCTGATACCTTCAGCATCAAATCCACATTCCCTGTACAACTCAGCCTGGGTGCCATGTTCCACGAAGTAGTCCGGTATGCCCATTCGGTGAATCTCCGGCTTGTAGCCATTATCAGCGGCAAATTCAAGTACGGCACTGCCAAAGCCTCCCTTGATAACTCCGTCTTCCACGGTGAAGATCTTCTTAAAATGCTTCATCACATCATGCAATGCCTCCTCGTCCAACGGATTTGCAAAACGCATATCATAATGCCTGACCGTGATTCCTCTGGCTGCAAGCTGAGCCACTGCTTCAACAACGAAATTGCCGGGATGACCTATACTTAGAACCGCAATATCTTTTCCGTCGCCAATGAGTCTTGCCCGGCCGACAGGAATTTCAGCGAAGGGCTGTTGCCAGTCGCAGACAGATCCTGTACCGCGTGGGTACCTTATTGTAAAGGGTCCGCTGCTTTTTTCAAGCTGGGCGGTATACATCATATTGCGCAGCTCGGCCTCATCCATGGGTGCTGCGGTTATCATGCCGGGGATATTACGCATGAATGCAAGGTCAAAGAAGCCGTGGTGGGTGGCTCCGTCAGATCCTACCAGTCCGCCCCGGTCAAGGCAAAAAATGACCTTAAGTCCCTGTATTGCCACATCATGAATTACCTGGTCATAGGCTCGCTGCATGAATGAGGAGTAGATATTGCAGAAGGGCAGCAGCCCGTTGGCAGCCAGTCCTGCCGCAAAGGTGACAGCATGCTGCTCGGCAATGCCTACATCAAAAGTCCTCTCAGGCATTTCCCTCATCATAATATTCAGCGAGCAGCCTGTGGGCATTGCCGGGGTGATCCCCACAATTTTTTCATTGATGCGGGCCAGTTCCAGGAGGGTGTTTCCGAACACTTCCTGGTAAAGAGCGTGTTTTGAACAGTTTTCAGGTCTTATCAGCTCACCGGTACATTTGTCAAACATACCCGGGGCATGAAAGACAGTCTGGTTTTCCTCAGCCTTTGGAAAACCTTTGCCCTTGACGGTAATACAATGAAGTATCTTTGGTCCCGGGATTGTTTTAAGATCTTCAAGAACCTTTGTCAGGTGCAGTACATCGTGGCCGTCAATTGGGCCGAAATATCTGAATTTCAGCGCTTCGAAAAGGTTACTCTTCTTCAGTACAGTTCCCTTGATGCTGCCCTGTATCTGCGAGGCCCAAGACTGAGCGCGGAATCCTATCTTCTTTGATCTTCCGAGCAGTCGCCACATCTTGTTCCTGAACCTGTTATAGGTCCTGCTTGTGGTTATATCAAGAAGATATTCCTTAAGTGCACCAACGCTCTCATCAATAGATATATTATTATCATTCAGGATGACAAGCAGGTCTGCCTTTTCATTTCCGGCATTATTCAGTCCTTCAAATGCCAGTCCGGCGGTCAGGGCTCCGTCACCGATAACGGCAACCACCTTTCTTGACTCTCCTTTTGTCTGGGCAGCCACTGCCATTCCCAGGGCTGCTGAGATGGAGGTTGAAGAATGGCCCACACCAAAAGCATCATATTCACTCTCCGCCATTCGGGGGAATCCGCTTATCCCTTTGTATTTGCGGTTTGTCTGAAACTGGTTCTTGCGGCCGGTAAGGATTTTATGCCCGTAAGCCTGGTGTCCGACGTCCCAGATCAGTTTATCATAGGGAGTATTATAAACATAATGCAGTGCAACAGTGAGTTCTACCACGCCAAGGCTTGCACCGAAGTGGCCCGGATTGTTGCTTACCACATCGATAATATGCTGTCTCAGCTCATCACTCAGCCTGACAAGATCCATCCTGTCAAGCTTCCTGAGATCATCGGGGGTATTTATTTTATCTAATAAACTCTGTGTGTCTGGCATTATGCAGATGTCATTTAAGACCGTCCAAAGATACTGATATTTTATCTTTCGGATTCATTGGTCTCTGTCTTGAAGTGGTTGTAAGTTCTGTGGATTGTTAATTATTCACCTAACAATTAACAACATGTTTTATCATTTATTGTTTATTTCGCATCGTAGGAAAAGTCAAAAAACAGCATCATGGTGATCCGAAAATCAATTATTCCGATATTGCTTCTGGCACTTCTTGCCGGTTCATGTGTGACAGGCAGGAAATACAATACGCTCAATGACAGGGCTGGTTTCCTCCTTGGTGAGAGAGATTCACTGAAGGCAGAGAATATATGGCTTACCATGTCAAACAGGGAGCTGACCACTGCTTCGAAGCAGCTTACTGATGAGACCAACCGTCTGACGGCTGACCTGGCAAGGGCCCAGGCTGATTTGTCGAAGTCAACGGATGAGTTCAACCGCCTCACAACCCGCTATGCTGACCTGCAAAAAGCACAGGAGGAACTTGTAAGCGGAAGGGCACAGGAGACGCAGCGTCTGCTGGCCGAACTCAGAGCCGTACAGGCTGACCTGCAGAAGAAGGAAGCGATAATGCGTGATCTCGAGATGAATCTCGACACCAAAAAAGCCTCACTTGATGAACTTACATATGAGCTCGAGAGACGCAATGCGAGGCTCACAGAGCTTGAGAAGATGCTTGATGCGCAGCAGAAGGCGGTCAGGGACCTCAAGGCGAAGGTCTCTGAGGCACTTTTCGGGTTTGAGGATAATGGTCTCTCCGTAGCCATTAAAAACGGCATGGTGTATGTATCAATGGATGAGAAACTGTTGTTCAAGACGGGGAGTTATGAGATAGATGCCAATGGACGGGCTGCCCTTCGTAAGCTTGGCACCTTGCTTGAAAAGAACCCGGATATAACAATTACCGTTGAGGGTCACACTGACGATGTTCCTTACAGGTCTGCTTCCGGCGTGCTCCTTGATAACTGGGATCTCAGTGTCAAGAGGGCTACAACGGTGGTGAGGGTTTTAACACAGGACACAAAGATCAATCCTAAGCGACTGGTAGCTTCAGGCCGCGGTGAATATATTCCTGTTGATCCGGCTAAAACAGTGGATGCCAGACAGAAGAACAGAAGAACGGAGATAATACTGACGCCTGACCTTTCAGCGCTTTACAAGATACTTGAAAGTTACAAATAGCATCAGTTGCCGAACTCTCCCAGCTTCAGGTTAAGACGTGAGAGTGCCTCTATCAGATCATCTTCAGGCTTGAGGAAGTCAAAATCTTTCCAGAACTCATGGTCATATCCTGTAATGTTGCGTGAGAAAACCGAATATACGGGTGCAAGTTCTTCATGGTCAAAACGCTCTACGTCACCTGTCCGGTGGTTTGTAACTGCCAGTTCAAAAAATACGGTGTATCTGCTGTTGAAAAGCTTGTTTTTTCCATGGGCAATGAATCCCAGGTCACCCCTTACATGTGCAAGAAAGTACCTCCCGTCAATATTCCGGTAGCGGGCACGGTATCTGACATATTCGGGCTTCATTGAAAACCTTCTCGGAAGCCTTGATACATAGGTTTCTGTGGTCCGGTCAATATAGAGCGGGTTGATCTCAAATTCAGCCAGCACCAGGGCATTATCATCGACATTGATATACAGGTCGCCTTTCAGAAGAGCATCCTCTACCCATTCCTTCTGTTCAAAAGAGATCACAAATGCGCTTTCGCCGTCAACGGTCACGATGTCAGTCAGATGATAATAATACAGGTTAAATGATTCCGGATCGATGAAATCATAGAGTTGCTTCATGCCGTCAAGGGCTATTGAGGAACTCAGCCCGGCCTTAAGTCTCACGGCCAGGGTGTCTTTCATATCAATATTTTCAATTTTACGACTTCGCAACACCTTTACCTGATCATTCAGCAGTGAGCGGGCATACGGACTCTTCCAGATCTGAAGCACCGCCTCTGAATAGACCTGCAGTTCTTTTTTCCTGTAAACGCCCTCCCGGTAAAAGCCTGTAAGCAATGCCGGGGTGGTTCCGTAATTGGAAGCTATGGATGCCACGGTCTTTCTGATAATATACTGTGGATTCTGTGCTCTGATAATGATTTCCGGAATAGGGATAAAGTCACGCTCCATGCTTATGATCATCTCATTTCCCGGAAGACTTCTTACAGGGATAAAGCGGTTTAAGTACCCGACATATGAAACTGAAAGTGTGTCAACAAGACACGCCTCCGTCACTTTCAGTATGAAATCTCCGTTATTGTTTGTAACCGTACCTTTTCCGCGATGACTGATACCTATAGTTGCATACTGAAGAGGTTCCCCGGTTTCAATGTCTGTCACTCTGCCGCTAAGGATGAGGGGCTTCTCTTCAATGACAACGCCGGAACTGTCTGTTTCCGGTGCTGTTTCCCTGAAGAGAATAATATGTTTGCCTACTATTGAATATCTTATGGACCTGTCTCCTGTAACGGAGTCGAGGATCTGACAGAGGGGGATCTCAAACGGCGGGAGGGTGACTGAACGATCAGGATTCAGAATCCGGGTGTCATAGGTAAAGACGAAGCCGGTAATCCTGCTCACCTCATTCAGGGCCCTGACAGCCTTGAATCTGTTATCCGGCAGCTTAAGCTTTCTCTCAAGAATATTTTCCTGCGGGAAGAGCGTCAGGGTCATTAACAGCAGTCCGGCAACCAGGATTTCTCTCTTTTTCTCAGAACCTGTCAGCCACATCAATTCATTTTTGTTCTACCTGCGCGAAAGGGTATAAGTTTCTCCCTCTTTTACAGAGTTAAGGTTAAAGGTAGTACAAATAACCTGAACAATTGTATCATGAGGCTGATTCTCAAAGCGGGTTGTAAGCCTGAAATCATTTATTGAAGGATCAGAGGCGATAATGTTAATGTTAAATGACCTTT
>JAQBHM010000144.1:0-8269 GCA_032127795.1 Bacteroidales bacterium
AGCTTATCATCCTGTGTGACCTTATCGGGGGTGAGCTTCACGGCAGCGATGAAACAGAGGAGGCACGGTTCTTTGACCCTGATGATCTGCCAGAACTGTCAGAAAAACGCAACACTCCGGAACTCTTCACCCTGATCATCCAACAGCTGGTAAATAACTGTACCTATCTCGACTGAATAGCTATGAATCTCTACTCACATATCTGGAAGTCTTTTATACGCAATGAGAGATGGAGGAGGAGTCTTTTTGTAAGAATATTTTACATTTTCATTACCCTCTATCTGCTCCTGCTATTTTTTATCCTCGGTCATGAAATAAACAAGATCCTTGCAAATGTCGGTGGCGATCCCGTTAACAAATTCAATTCATTTTTAATATGGTACATGGCAGTCGACCTGCTTATCAGATGCATGCTGCAGCCGGTGCCTGCTCTGCAGACAGTCCCTTACCTGCGTTTGCGTATCCGGCGAAGCAGGCTGATCAACCATATTCTTGTCAGAAGCACGGCTAATATATTCAATATCCTGCCGCTGCTGGTGATAATCCCCTTTGCCATAAAGACACTTATGCCGTCGCACGGTACAGCAGCCGGACTGATCTATATTGCAGGATTTATCTTGCTCATATTCCTTAATAATTTTCTTGCCCTGCTGATTGAATTGCTGGCGAGCAGGAAATATATATTTTACCTGATCCCCATTGGTATTCTGGCAGTTTTAGGTATACTCCTGAAGCTGGGCATCTCCACGGAAAAACCGGCTATTGAGCTGGGGGAGGGTCTGGCGCTTGCTGCCCCGATGATTTCAGGAGCTCTGGTCGTTGCTCTCCTCGGCGTCCTTTTTCTTACCCGGAGGGTATTGCATAACAGCCTGTACCTGGATATCATAGGATCAAAAAGCCACAATTACGCTTCCGGAACCTTAGGAAATGAAACTTTTCGAAAACTGGGCGATACAGGCAGATACATCTCCCTGGAAATAAATCTTATTCTCCGTAATAAACGGCCACGGCAGACAATGCTGATGGTTCCATTCTTTCTCGTGTATTTCCTCATTATGGCACTGAACACTGACTCTCTGCAGAAACCCTTCTTCACGGTTATGATAGTAACAATGCTTATAGGTTTCGGTGCGGTTTCATACGGTCAATTCCTGTTCAGTTGGGAGAGCACATATTTTGACTGCATCATGGCCAGGAAAAATGATTTTTTATGCTATGTGAAGGCCAAGTATTATCTCATGACAGGCCTGACTCTGATCATCTTCATTCCTGTCATTACAACCTTCCTGATAACAAAACAGGTTGATGTTTACCTGCTTTTTTCGATCCTGTTCTTCTCACTCGGGGTGACTTCCTTTATAGTAATGTTTCTAGGGACATTTAATGACGGAAGAGTCTCCCTGAACTCGGGAACTTTTATGAATTACCAGGGAGTGAAAGGCAGTCAGTTCTTATTGTCGTTTCTCTTTATTTTACTTCCCATTGGCATTTACAGTCTGTTCAAATTCATGTTTAATGACAGCATGGGTAAAATATCAATTACATTGCCCGGACTGGTCTTCATTGTTTTTCACAACTGGTGGATAGAAAATGTCATTATCCGGCGGTTTTACAAACGCAAATACAAAACCCTGGATGGATTTCGCAGACTTTCCAATTAAGCATCGCCGACCATGATAAAAGTAACAAACCTCGCAAAAGTCTACAATCAGAAAACAGTACTGAATATTAAGGAGCTGACTATAATGAACGGAGACCTGTTCGGTCTGGTTGGGAATAACGGAGCCGGCAAGACAACACTGCTTCGTCTTATGCTGGATCTTATTAAAGCTGACAGAGGTGAAGTGCATTCAGACGATTTCACTGTATCAAAATCTGAGAACTGGAAGGACTACACAACCTCATACCTTGATGAAGGTTTCCTGATTGATTTTCTGACTCCGGAGGAGTATTTCTATTATACCGGTGAAGAGTACGGGCTATCGAAAACTGAGACAGACTCCAGGCTGTCAGTCTATAAGGACTTATTTAACGATGAAATACTGGGACAGCGGAAGAAATTCATCCGGGATTTTTCCAAGGGGAACAAACAAAAGATAGGCATCGTTTCAGCTCTGATGACAGATCCAGGGGTTTTAATACTTGATGAGCCGTTTAATAGTCTTGACCCTACGTCACAAATTCTGTTAAAACGTATCCTTACTGCTTATAATAAGAATACCGGTGCCACTGTGATCATATCAAGCCATGATCTGAACCATGTTACTGAAATATGCACCAGGATAGCTGTAATTGAAAAAGGCCTCATTATCCGCGATCTGCCGAATGACGGCAAAGCGCTGGCCGAGCTTGAGGATTATTTTTCGGTCAGAAATGCTACCCGCCCTGCCCTTTAGGACTTCTTAGCCTCTCATGTCCTGGAATTTATTTTAACATTCTTTATTATGCTAATTATATGTTTATCCGTTAACCATATCAATTAAAGGATACATTTGTTGCCACATTAATAATAATAAACGTGAAATCATTAAGTATCGGAAACCTTGTGATCGCAGTTCCGGTCATACAGGGTGGGATGGGAGTAGGAATTTCACTGTCAGGACTGGCTTCGGCCGTTGCCAATGAAGGTGGAGTAGGAGTAATTTCAAGTGCGGGCCTCGGGATGCTGTACAAGGACTTTTCAAAGAACTATCTTGAAGCAAGTATAGAAGGACTCAAAGAAGAGATCCGGAAAGCCAGGGAAAAAACCAAAGGCATAGTTGGTGTCAATGTGATGGTAGCAATGACAAATTTCACCGACATGGTAAAGACAGCCATTGCCGAAAAGATAGATATTCTGATTGCCGGCGCCGGTCTGCCGCTGGATATGCCCTCCTTCCTGAAAAAGGACAGCACTACAAAACTCGTCCCGATAGTCTCATCGGCCAGGGCGGCAAAAATTATCTGCGAGAAATGGAAGTCCAATTATGACTATCTGCCTGATGCCGTTATTGTTGAAGGGCCAAAGGCCGGCGGTCACCTGGGATTTAAGGAAGAGCAAATCACTGACGCCAACTTCACTCTTGAGATGCTTGTCCCCGGGATAGTGGCAGAATTGAAGACATTTGAGGATAAGTACAACCAGAAGATCCCCTTAATTGCTGCTGGCGGCATTTATACCGGACAGGATATCCATGATATTCTGGCCCTGGGAGCATCAGGCGTACAAATGGGAACAAGGTTCGTCACAACAAATGAGTGCGACGCATCCACAGCCTTCAAGCAGACCTATATCGATGCTGAAGAAGGAGACATTGAAATTATCAAAAGTCCGGTAGGGATGCCTGGCCGTGCTATCCTCAGCAGCTTTATCGAAAAAGTAAAAGCAGGGAAGAAACAACCTAAAAAATGCCCGTTCAAATGCATCAAGACGTGTGATATTTCAAAGAGTCCGTATTGCATTATCATTGCCCTGATGAATGCCTTCAAGGGTAACTTCGAGAACGGTTATGCCTTTGCAGGATCCAATGCATTCAGGGCAACAGGAATATCCTCTGTAAAAGAGGTCTTCCAGTCACTGCTGGCGGAATATAAGGGTAGCAAATAAAGAAAATGACTCGTCTGAGACGGAGCCATTGCCTTATATTTTTTACTCGATATCCGCAGTTAGCAATTCGCATTCGCAAATCGCAAATCGCAAATCGCAAATTACCTCGGGTCCGCTACCTGACCCATGAACACAATCGTACCGGTTGTGGTCTCTCTTATGAAATAAAGGAACGGGCGGTTGACATTAACACTGGTGACCATTGACATTGAGGTGAGCTCCATCTCTACCACAGTGGCCGCAGCAGCATCGGTAGCCTCCTCATTAGTCTCAATAATAGTCTGGTGCAAAACCCGTGATATCATCAGTCCGTAATCACTTATATTGCTGAAATCATCTGAACCTGACATCTGTCTCGTGGAATGTCTTTCGGAAAATTTCAATTGTGCAAGATGTGATCAATGCAAAGCAAGAGGCTTCTGGAGTCAGCTTAACAATATGATCATTGACTATTTCAAATCGGTGACGCTTGAAGACCTGATAATGGGTAAAGTCCATTTTGAAGATCTCTCATAAATTGGATTTCAGGCTTAACACTTCCCAAGAACTCTTTGTACTACAGTTTATCTGTCTATTTATTTCCAATTTTTCAGTAAATTAGGGTCTGACTAAAAATAGCTGATATGTTTGCTTCAAGTCACATTCACCCTATAATGGTGCATTTCCTGATCGCACTGGTTGTTTTTGGATTTATCGCCGACGCTGCCTCAGTATTCTTCAGAAAAGAGGTGTGCCTCTCCAAAACAGGTTTTTATCTGTTGGTCTCCGGAACTGTCATGGCTTTCCTGGCGTGGCTGACAGGCACCTTATTCACATCAGATCTTGAGGGCAAGGCCGGAGAGGTTATGGAGACTCATGAACTGTTCGCCCTGATAACTCTGGGAATATTAATTGCCGCATTGGTTTTCAGAATTTACCTGAAAATTAAAAATAAAGAGCAGTCCCGGCTAAAATGGATTGCCTTTGCTTTGTTCGGTCTCGGTACAATTTCAGTTCTTATTACCGGTTTCTTTGGAGGCACGCTTGTCTATAATTATATGATAGGGATATAAAATATCACGATAATTTTATCCACAATTAGGTGCTATTTTAATAAAACAATAAAAGGTAAAAGCTTTGATGAAGTAACTGAACTGGAACCGGGAGTGGTAGAAGTCAGTGCTGTTGATCCAATTGCATCTATGATCCCGGTAAAGAATGAATCCCTGGGCAGTACAGCAACCGGAATACAGCAAAAACTCAGGAATGTCATTGAGAGACTTAATTAATAATCTCTGAAAGCACTAAGCTGGCAGAAGTTGCTTTTCTTCACTTTTACCCGTGTCTTCTCTCTTTTTTAAAAGTTTGTACAACTCAAACCCGGTAATACTGAATAATCCTGCCAATGTGCTTATAAAAGCCTCAGTGAAACTTATCTTCTCAAACTGAAAAAGGCTGGTCAGGAAAGGCACTGTGAGTATCAGCACAAGGAAAATTACTGCCCCGCCTGTTACCCATTTTACTGATTTGTTGGGAGTAACGATGATCCTGAAAATATTTGACGTCCACGAGCGGTTTGATAGAATAACTGCAATATTTGATGCGATAAGGCTCACGAAAGTCAGGGTTCTTACCTCTTTTTCAGAATACCCCAGATGCAAGCCAATAAAATAGACCAGCAGAGTCACCGCAAGGATACCTATCCCCTGAGTGCAGCTAAGGAGAATCTTTCTGGCCCCGAAAAATGGCTCAGCAATAGCTTTAGGAGGACGATTCATCAATCCTGGTTCTTCCTTTTCAGCCTCAAAAATTATTGAGCAGGCAGGGTCAATGATGAGCTCAAGGAAAACAATATGCACCGGCCATAAGATCAGGGGAAGATCTGCAAACATAACCGGTATCAGTGACAATCCGGCTATAGGCACGTGTATGGCGAAGATATAACCCAGCGCTTTCTGAAGGTTGTCAAAAATTCTGCGGCCCATTTTTATAGCACCAACTATTGACGCAAAGTTGTCATCCATAAGTACCAGGGAAGAGGCTTCTCTGGCAACATCAGTGCCTCTCTCTCCCATGGCAATTCCAATGTTGGACGATTTCAGTGCCGGGGCGTCATTCACTCCGTCGCCTGTCATTCCCACTATCTCATCATTCCTTTTCAGGGCATTCACAATCTTAAGTTTCTGTTCGGGGATAACCCGGGCAAAAATGTTTACCTCCCTTATCCTTTCAGACAACTCCACTTCGCTGAACTTATTCAGCTCCGGTCCTGTAATGCAGAGATCAGGGTTCCTCAGACCTATCTCTTTCGCAATATTCATCGCAGTAACAGGGTAATCGCCGGTGATCATTATTACCCTTATGCCGGCATTATAACATTCTTTAATGGCCTGGGGGACATTCTCCCTGATCGGATCTGAAAGTCCTATCAGCCCCAGAAATTCAAAATCAAAGTCATGTTGTTCATCCGGCAGGGTCTCCAGGTTTATATCTGCCCTGGCAACCCCCAGAACCCTGAGTCCTGATGATGCCATTTCTGCAACTGCAGTCTCATATTTTCCAACTGCTTTTTCATCCAGATGGCAGAGGTCAAAGATGGCTTCCGGAGCTCCCTTTGATGCAATTACCTTCTTTTGTGTTCCGGTATTGGTAAACACCCTTGACATTGCCAGCAATTCTCTTGACAGCGGATACTCTTTCGCCATCTCCCAGTCAGTATGAATGTGCTCCGTTCCTTTCAGAAATTTCTCGCCGACACTCGTAATAGCCTTTTCCATCGGATCAAAAGGATGTATCTGGCTTGAGAGAATACCGTATTCTATTATTTCATGGAATGACTCGGGAAAATTTTCCCCACTGTCTATATTTATGAATTCTATTCCGTTATGCAGACTTGTGACAGTCATTTTGTTCTTTGTAAGCGTGCCGGTTTTATCAGTACAGAGCACTGTAGCCGAGCCAAGGGTCTCTATGGCTGCTGGTTTACGGGTCAATACTGCCCTTTTTGATATCCTCCAGGCACCCACGGCCATGAAGATTGTAAGCACCACAGGAAATTCTTCAGGTAACATGGCCATTGCCAGGGTGATGCCGGCCAGGAATCCTTTCAGAAGATCCCCCCTTGTAATTGTATAAACAACGACCACCAGGATGCATAATAGAACCCCAATAATGGCAAGGCGCCTCACCATGATGCCCATCTCCCTTTTCAACTTGGTCGGTTCCTCCTTTACCTCTTCCAGGGCTTTGCCTATCTTGCCTATTTCCGTATTAAGCGCAACCGCGGTAACCTTAACAATGCCGTTTCCCTGGACTATCATGGAACCGGAATATACCATAGGCAGGTCGTCACCTCCGGGAGTGACCTCCACATCATCCTCCATCCATTCCCGCTTTCTTACAGATACTGACTCGCCAGTGAGGAGTGATTCATCAGCAGCCAGGTTTACTCCCTGCAGTACAATGGCATCAGCGGGGACTCTGTCCCCTTCCTGAAGTATAACTATATCTCCGGTCACCACTTCTCGTCCTGCAATTCTGATCTCATCTCCGTCCCTTATTACAAGAGCGCGCGGACTGGCAAGGTCTTTCAGGGCATCAAGGGCTTTTTCAGTCTTCTTCTCCTGGTAAAATTCAATCCCCATGATCACGAATACAAAACCGAGCAGCATCAACCCCTCCGTCATATCTCCAAGCAGCAGATACAAGGAACCGCACGCAACAAGCAAAAGGCACTTAGGCTCTTTGATAACTCCCAAAGCTATCTGAAGTACGTTTTTGGGTTTTGATGAAGGTAATTCATTAAAACCCTCCGCAGCTTGTTTTTGACTGACTTCTTTAGCAGTCAACCCCTTATAGTCAGTTTTGAAAAAAGTACTCATGAATTTTTGATTAGTATCTACTAATGATATGTTTAAAAAAATTACTATACTACTTTGCCCAGCAGTTGTACAAGTTCATTCAGCTCTTCGTGGCTCAGGTTCCTGCGCATATATTCAACTATTTTCCTGTGAGCATAATCATGCATCTCATTGATCAACTGACCTTTTTCAGTCAGGTGTACGTGCTGACTTCTGCGATCGGCATCTGACTTGACTTTAAACAGATAGTCCTTTTCAATTAGCTTCTCCACTGCAACTGTTACCGTAGGTTTTGACAGTCTGAGGGCAGAGGCAAGTTCGGTCAGATTAGGATTCCCCAAATTATTAATGACCTCAAGATAATTCATCTGGGTCAGGGTCATTCCTGAGAAATTATATTGCTCTTTGGCATTCTCCTCCATCTGACTCATAATTCCGGAAAGACTCTCAACAATCTGTTTCAATTCTTTCATGATGTAAATATAGTTAGTATTTACTAATGATATTTATTGAGAACATTTTCTTTTTTACCGGAATATTAACTATACATTGACGAAACAATCACATTAAACACGTATGCATTTACGGAATGAACTTGTTACCTTTACTTCCACAACAACTTACTGAAAGCAGAAATCAGCCAGAATGACAGTACTGAGTAAAAATGAAACAATTCGCTACCACCGGCAATTGATCATCCCGGCCGTTGGTGAAGAAGGGCAGAAAAACCTTAGGAAAGCCCGCGTACTGGTTGTGGGGGCAGGCGGACTGGGATCTCCTGTGTTGATGTACCTCGCTGCTGCCGGAGTAGGGACTATCGGCATTGTTGATTCAGATGCCGTTG
>JAQBHM010000145.1:0-5354 GCA_032127795.1 Bacteroidales bacterium
AAATGCTCCATAAGTTGTTTATATAGAAAGGTTTATCAGACATTAACCTTGAAAATAATTCGTGTAAATGTGGAAGTATGGTACTCAATAACACTCCAGTTGTGCATTATAGGTCTACGAATTAAGAATTATCAAGATTAAATTGTAATCAAATAGATACTCCTTATCAAATGCTTCAAGTCTCGCCGGTATCTCAGAAAAGTCAAATCAAAATTAAACAATAAGAGCTGAGATAACCCGCTGTTAACGAGAGAAGTTTTGAACAGTTTGGTGTTCGTCCCGGAAAGACAAAAGATAAAAGTCACAAAACAAAAGTTAGGAATTCAAACAAGGAGAAATACGGTGGGCTACGGATTTGCAATTGTGGTTTTGAGAGAAAGTGTCACCTTTGCAGATAGTTCTCCGACTCAAAAACAATATTATGTCAAATCTCTTTTCACCGTTACAGATAAGAAACGTCACCCTCCGCAACAGGATAGTAATGTCGCCCATGTGCCAGTACTCTGCAAAAGATGGCTTTGCCAACGACTGGCACATGACGCACTACGGCAGCAGGGCCGTGGGTGGAGCAGGACTGATAATGTTCGAGGCAACAGCCATAGCACCCGAGGGCAGGATATCCCCCGGCGACCTGGGCCTGTGGAGCGACGACCATATCAGCAGCCTGGGCAGGATCGTCTCTTTCATTCATGACTATAACAGTGTCGCCGGCATACAGCTGGCACATGCAGGCAGGAAAGCATCAAGCGCCCTACCCCAGCAAGGAGGGAGGCAGCTGGATGAGAAAAATGGTGGATGGCAGACAGTGGCACCCTCAGCAATTCCATTCCTGCCCGGAGAACGGGCTCCCCTGATGCTTGACAGCGCAGGCATAAAAAACATTATCAATTTATTTAAAGCGGCGGCTGTAAGGGCAATGGCCGCGGGTTTCAGGATGGCTGAGATACACAGCGCCCACGGCTACCTGCTGCAAGAGTTCCTCTCACCTCTCAGCAACAGGCGGACTGATGAATACGGCGGATCATTTCAGAACAGGATACGCCTCCTGGTTGAAGTCGCCGATGGCGTAAGATCAGTATGGCCTGAGGAAAATCCTCTCTTTGTGCGGATATCTTCAACAGAATGGACAGAAGGTGGCTGGACACCCGAAGAGAGCATCATGCTGGCTGAGATACTCAAAGGTCATGGCGTTGATCTTATTGACTGCTCCTCCGGCGGTAATGTGCATAATGCAGTGATACCCTCCGGTCCGGGATACCAGGTCCCATTCTCGGATGCAATAAGAAAGACCGGTATTTTGACTGGAGCAGTGGGCATGATCACCTCCGCAAGACAGGCTGAGACAATACTGGATGAGGGGAAAGCTGACCTGATATTCATGGGCAGGGAGCTTCTGAGAAATCCCTACTTCCCGCTGATGGCTGCCAGGGAGATGGGAGCCGAGGTCAGCTGGCCGGTTCAGTATATGAGGGCAAACGTGAAGAAGTGAATAGTGAATAGAGAATAGGTTTTGGATTGCTCGATGTTGGCGGGGGAAAATGAATATTTATTTTTCCTTTTTGAGTTTCTGCAGCTCACGGAAATAATCCATCTCCACTTTTTCACGGGCAATGCGGCTGGTCTGCCGGTAGGTTGAAAATTCCTCCTTGAGCTCTGTCAGATCTTTATCGGTTCTGAGAAGTACAACAAGGTTTCTTCGGAAGATCAGAAATCCGATAACCAGGATAAAGGCTAATCCTCCGATAACCGTCCACATTATTGCATTATAAGTCACCTTGTTTAATTCCAGGCCCAGTACTTTTATATTGTTTTTTGTAACAGTAGCCTCCTCAAGATTTACCCTGGTTTGGTCGAGCAAAGCATTAAGCGAATCGGTTTTACGGTTTAAATCCGAGGTAAGGTTATTTAATGCTGTAACCCGGGTTTTTTCCAACTGAAGCGTATCAATGAAATTTCTGTTGACTTTCCGGAACATATCTTCCCTTATTGCCCGGTAATTTTCATAGATCCTTGTATGTTCCTCTATGTATTTAATCTGTTCCCGGATGGTGCTTTCGTCGAGCTCTTTCGGCATTGTTGTTTGCCCCAGTGCTTTAATGGCTGTCAAGGAGATTAAAGCAAGAACCAGTATGAGTTTAAGGTTTAGATATTTCATTTTCCCCCGAATTAGATTGTTATAAGCACAAACTTACATTTATTAACGGACAGGGGGGGGTAAAATTGTGAGGAGTTAATAGGGAATAGGGAATAGAGGGCCGAGCGTTAAAAAATGATCCGGTGGGTCATTTTAGCGAAGGAGCCAGACTGCAGGGAGGTTAAGGGAATAGTGAAGAGTGAGGAGTGAGGAGGAGTGAGCGTAGAGACTGAGAGACAGAGTGAATAGTGAATAGTGAATAGAGGGCCGAGCGTTAAAAAATGATCCGGTGGGTCATTTTAGCGAAGGAGCCAGTCTGCAGGGAGGGTAAGTGAATAGTGAATAGTGAATAGGCAATAGGCAATAGTGAATAGTTAATAGTTAATAGAGTCAATGCCTATATAACGTTGACCTTTTTTATATTGATTTTACTTCTTTTATAATTGATATGATTGACTGTTGATAACGGGAGATAACCTGATGAGTTATCCTCGTTATCAATAATTTTTTTAAACTCTGATGGAGTTAATTTACCTAATGCTTTATGTGGTTTGCCTGTATTATACATCAGTACCGCCTTGTCTAACAGCCTCTTAAGAGAACTCATATTGGTAGGCCCATATGGATAAAGATAATTGTTTTTGATAATGCCATTAAGTCTTTCAGCATGTGCATTCTCGTATACCGTCTCCTCGGTCATCGAGTTGAACATTTTAAGGTCTTGTGTAAGTGCTTTAAATTCCTTGCAATAATACTGCCCGCCACCGTCTGAGTGAAGAATGGCGCCATTTACATTGGCCCTGCCACGTACATTAACCAACCTATGTAACGCAGGTATTGTTGTGTTCTCTGTACGTAAATTATCGCTCTCCGACCAGCCAACTATCTCACGGTTAAACAGATCCATGATGAAGGTCAGATAGTAGGTGTCGGAGCCGATATCAAAGTATGTAATGTCACTTACAAAAACCTGGTTGACACGTGTAACCTCCAGCTCCTTTATCAGATTAGGAAAGCGGGTCACACCAAGACTGTTCGTCGTAAGCCTGTAGTTCCTTAATTGCCTAAGCCTGTAGCCTGAGTCCATGCAGAAGCGCTCGAACTGATCTCGTCCCATGCAACTGGGTTGCAGCTTAAGGTAAATGTCCCTGGCTGACATCCGGGGATGATCCTCCCGGATCTCATTGATCAGAGGTATCAACTGCTCCTGCTCTTCAAGCTTGTATTTACGACGCTTCAGCATCTGATGAAAGGATTGTTTAGTTATGCCTACAACTTCAAATAGACTATTTATTTTTTTTCTGTGCTCTTCCCTGTTGAAGTAGTACCAGACGAGAGTCTGGAACCGACTTTTTTTTTGATATCAACCCCGTACGTCGCCTCCGCTATCTCTATCATCTTGTCCTTGAACTCTAGCAACAATTGCTTCTGCCCTACAATCCGCTCAAGCTCTTTTATACGATCCTCCAAAGCCCTGATCCTCTGGGTGTCGCTCTTGGCTTCTACAACTACTTTTACTTGCTTCTTTGCCATTGCCGAATATTTATAGATCCAATTATAGACTGCAGCTCTGCTGACTGCATAGGTCCTGCAAATATCGGCAATGCTTGTTATTCTTTTCTCTAATTCCCTGACTTTCGATTTCTTGAAGTCATCGCTGAAGTGTCTCTGATCTTTGGGCTTCCTTTCCCAATCAAAATAATTTACTTTTGTCATACTGTTAACCGTTTTTTCGGTCAACGTATTTCAGGCACTGACACTCTTCACTAATCACTAATCACTAATCACTAATCACTATTCACTACTGCCTAATCACTACTGCCTAATCCGTATCTTCCTCTTTCTGTTTCATCTCCTCCATCTCTTCAGGTGTGTACCTGTGGATCTTAAAGTTTATTGAGGCGATAAAGAGGCTCATGAATGGACCGATGATATTGAAGAAGCAATAAGGTGCATATGCCCATGTTGAGACACCGAGAATGCTCGACTGTGTTGCGCCGCAGGTGTTCCACGGAACAAGCACTGAGGTGACGGTTCCGGAGTCTTCGAGAGACCTGCTGAGAAGCTCGGGTTTGAAACCCAGGTCGCGGTATTTTTTTGCGAACATTCTTCCGGGAACTACTATTGCCAGGTACTGATCGGAGGCTGTCACATTGAAGAAGACACATGTGGCAAGTGTTGATCCTACGAGGGAGCCTGCACTTTGGACATGACGCATTAACCTCTTCGTGATCTTTTTAAGCATGCCGGCAGCTTCCATAATTCCGCCGAAGGTCATTGCACAGATGATCAGCCAGACGGTATTCAGCATTCCTGCCATACCCCTGGTTTTCATCAGTTCATCCACGGAAGCATCGCCGGTGGCAACTGCGACGGAGCCAAACATTGTTTTCGTGACGGCTATATATGCCTGTTTTACAAAAGAACCGTCAACAGCAGCTATCTCCTTAAGTATATGAGGCTGGAAAATAACTGCGCAGAGGGCTCCCAGCAGAGTGCCGCCAAGAAGTGCAGGCAGGGGTGGTACCTTTTTTACAATGATGAAGATCAGCATTGCCGGTACTATAAGAAGCACAGGTGTGACATTGAATTTTGTCTTTATGGCTGCCTGCACCACTGCGGCGCTGGCCTCGGTGCCGCTGTGTTCCCGCGTGAACCCGATCACCAGGAATATAATTAGAGTTATTATCCATGTCGGACCTGTGGTCAGCATCATGTACCTGATATGAGTGAAGAGGTCTGTACCTGCAACAGCCGGAGCAAGGTTGGTAGTATCAGATAGTGGTGACATCTTATCTCCGAAATATGCCCCTGAGATAATTGCGCCGGCTACCATAGCCTCATTGAACCCGAGGGTTTTGCCAATACCCAGCAGCGCCACACCCATAGTGGCCACAGTTGACCAGGAACTCCCTGTGGAAACAGACACCAGCGAGCAGATGATGACGGTGGCAAAAAGAAATATTTTAGGGTTGAGTATCTCAAGACCGTAGTAAATGAGCATGGGTATGACGCCGCTTATCATCCAGGTGCCAGCCAGTGAACCAATAAGAAACAGGATAAGCATTGCCGGCATGGCTGTGCCTATGGAATGAACCACCCTGTCGAGAAGATGCTGCCACTTGAATCCCTGGTAAACAGCTATAATACCTGCCACAGTGGCACCCAATATCAGGGCTATCTGGTTGGCGCCGGAGAGGGTGTCATCACGGAAGAATTT
>JAQBHM010000146.1:0-5132 GCA_032127795.1 Bacteroidales bacterium
GTCATGTTAAATAAAGTTGAAAAAAGAAAGGTTGTCCATGTAATAAAGTTACCCAAATTGTAGTTATTTTTGAAGCAGCGTTGTTTCAAAGTGAATTTTTTATATTTTTGAAAATTAAACTTGATTTAATATTAGAGAGGCCATGTATAAACTCAGAGCTTTGCCGGTTTTATTTATTGTTGCACTCTTCATGTTCTCCTGCAAGGGAGGAAAGCAGGACAGTGTATCTCCTACCACAGGATGGAGTTACAGGGATCCTAAATCCAGCGACATAAATGATCTGGGCTATCCGATAGGTGAGGCATCAGATCAGGTAACAGGACCAAATCTGGTGCTTATTGAAGGCGGAACCTTTACCATGGGAAGGGTTGAGCAGGATGTGATGTATGACTGGAACAATGCTCCCCGCAGGGTTACCGTCTCATCATTTTACATGGATGAAACTGAAGTTACAAACCTTGATTACCGTGAATATCTCTACTGGCTGAGAAGGGTTTACAGTGACTACCCGGAGGTTCACCGCCGCGCATTGCCTGACACTCTTGTCTGGAGGAATCCGCTGGCATTCAATGAGCCTTATGTGCAGTACTATTTCAGGCATCCTTCATACAACACTTACCCTGTTGTTGGTGTTAGCTGGCTTCAGGCGAATGACTACTGTGTGTGGAGAACTGACAGGGTCAATGAGCAGATACTTCTTGAGTCCAAGTGGCAGGACCCGAATGTTGAGCAGACGGGGGCCAATAACTTTAACACTGAGGCCTATTATGCCGGTCAGTATGAGGGTATCCCCGGTGAAAGAGTTGATGAGCTTCATGCACGTGTACGCCAGGAGGACGGAGTCCTGTTGCCGCGTTACCGTCTCCCGACCGAGGCTGAGTGGGAGTTTGCCGCCTATGGCCTCAGAGGCAACACTTTTGAAGAAAGAATTTATGAAAGAGCCATATATCCGTGGGACGGACACAATGTCCGCAACTCGGCTCCAAAAAACAGGGGTGAATTCATGGCCAACTTTGTCCGCGGACGGGGTGACATGATGGGCGTTGCCGGTAACCTTAACGACGCCGGAAGCATCACCGTTGACGTCAGGTCTTACTGGCCCAATGACTATGGCCTTTATTGCATGGCAGGCAACGTTAATGAGTGGACACAGGATGTCTACCGTCCGCTCTCCTCAGAAGATATAGACGGATTTAACCCCTTCAGGGGTAACGTATTCACTGATCTGCGCAGAGACGCCAACGGTCAGGTGGTTGAGAAAGACAGGCTCGGAAGGCTTCAGATAGACACCGTAAAACCGGAGGATGTGGCTGACAGGTTTAACTATCAGAAGGCTGACTACAGGAACTATCTTGACGGTGACGTCATCTCAAGCATCTCCTCAAGCCTTGAATGGTCAGGAAATGCTGACCTTCCTCAGACAGAAAGGATGTATGCACAGAACTCCAACGACAATGATTATGTGACACTCATCAATGACAAGGCAAGGGTCTTCAAGGGCGGTTCATGGAAAGACAGAGCTTACTGGCTCAATCCTTCAACGCGCCGTTATCTTGACCAGGAGGCTTCGCGCGATGACCTGGGATTCAGGTGCGCCATGATCAGGGTTGGCAGTCCGTCAGGTTTGTAAGAGAGTAACCGTAAAGTACTATATGAGCCTCATTATAAATCATAATGAGGCTTATTTTTGACATATCATGGAGCTAAATGATTTATACAGCCTCGTCCGCAGTTCAGCGGGAATCTGTACAGACACCAGGACGATCAGAAAAGGTGAGGTTTTCTTTGCACTGAAAGGCCCCACGCATGACGGTAACAAATATGCAGCAGCAGCGGTTGAAGCCGGCGCCATGGCCGCCGTGACAGATGATCCTTCTCTCAGCGGTAAGGCTTTCATAGGTGTCACGGATGTCCTTAAGACACTGACAGAGCTGGCTGCGCTTCACCGCTTGACAATGCATGTGCCGGTAATAGGCATCACCGGCAGCAACGGAAAGACAACAACAAAAGAGCTTATCACTGCGGTACTCTCACGCAAGGGCAAAGTGCACAGCACAACAGGAAACCTCAACAATCATATAGGAGTGCCGCTGACCATTCTTAGAACTCCGGCCGACACAGCATATCTTGTAATAGAGATGGGCGCCAACCATACGGGAGAAATAGCTTCCCTGTGCGAGACGGCAATGCCTACCCATGGCATCATTACCAATATTGGCAATGCTCATATTGAGGGCTTTGGATCATATGAGAATGTGATCAAAGCCAAATCAGAGCTGTACCGGTGGCTGCGCAGAAGTGATGGTATAGCACTGTTTAATGAGCAGGACGACCTCCTGCGGGAGCTCATTTATACTATAACCCACAAAGCAGTACCCTATTCAGATCCCTCAGGCACTGACCTGATCGTCAGTGAGTCGGTGAATGACAGTCCACTCCTCAATGTCAGGGCTGATTTCGAGGGTCACCATTATGCATTTACTACAAACCTTTTCGGTTCCTATAACCTTGACAACATCAGGGCTGCAATGGCAACCGGTGTATTCTTCGAGGTGCCTTTCATGGAAATTATTGATGCCATTTCACTGTATCAACCGTCCAACAACAGGTCACAACTCCTGAAAACCGGGGACAACCTGCTTATATGTGATTCCTATAATGCCAATCCTTCAAGCATGGCAAAAGCCCTCAAGGCCTTCAGTGAGCTCAGTGCTGATAAGAAAATGGTCATTCTCGGAGATATGCTTGAGCTTGGCGCTGAGACTGTTACTGAGCACATGAAAGTGACTGAAATAGTTGAGAAGCTTGAGTCTACCGAGGTATGCCTTGTGGGTCCCGTTTTCGGATCACAGGCAGAAGGCAGGAATTTCAGAATCTTTGGTTCATCATCGGATGCCCGGCAATGGCTGAAGGAGGCATCGTTGAGCGGATATACAATTCTGGTGAAAGGATCAAGGGGTATGATGCTGGAGAAGATCTACGACGTCCTGTGATTCGCTTTTAAATCTTATAACCACAATTTCGGGGCGTGTTCCCAGACGTACCCGGGGTCCCCATATTCCGAAACCGGAGGAGACTATAACATTCGAGTTCCCGAATTTCTTATGCCCGTAACTGAGCTCGAATATGGCCCTGGTGATCAGATTCAGCGGCCACATCTGGCCGTTATGAGTATGTCCCGAAAGCTGAAGGTCAACAGAGGTATTCTCCAGTTTTTTAAGACCTGATGGCTGATGATCAAGGAGTATCACCGGCTTTTCAGCATCTGTCATTTTCAACAGTGAATCCAGGGTGGCACGTCCACTGCCGAAACCCTGCTGTGCTGAAATATCAAGCCTTCCTATCAGCTGAACACCGTTCTCAAGAGTGATGACTTCATCTTTCAATACTCTTATGCCCTTGCTTTCAATATATGGCAGGGACTTCTTCAGGTCTCCCATATATTCATGGTTGCCGGTAATGGCATAATGGCCGTATCTCAGCGGGGGCAGCGTGAGATAGGAGAGGAGATCGCCCCTCAGCACTGGCCCTATACTGCCGTCAATCAGATCGCCGAGGAAGAGGACCATGTCTGGATTTTCCTCTGCGATCATCCGCGAGAGATGCCGCATGCTCCTTTTCCTTATAATGCTTCCGAGATGTATGTCTGAGACAGCCACAATCTTCATCCCCTCACTTTCATTGATGAAATGCTTCTCTGTTTTAATTTCATACCTCTTTACTTGAGGGCTGACAGCCGAAAAGAAACCCACGATGATGAGCACCACCGTGACTCCCGTTATTGCCGTGAAAAGCCAGAGCCTTACCTGGGGCATGAGAGCCGGGGGTATTAGATGGAAGGGTCTCTGTGCCAGAAGCAGGATGTCAGATACAAGCCAGAAAAGAATACCGTACAGCATGAAGGCCATCCAGAATCCTCCAGCGATATTAAGTACGTCAGTCAGGATATTGGTGAAACGGTATTCGAGAAATTTGCCGGCAATGAAGGTCAATGCCAGAATCAGGAAGATGACCGTATATATTCTGGTTGCATAGCCGGCGCCGCTGAGGGCCCTGCTTCCCTTATTATATAGATAGAGATTGGTAAAGAAATAGACCGTAAAGACTATTATCAGGAATATTGCCATTTGTTTTATGCTTCTTACTGCCACTTGAGGGAGGTGAATGTTCTTTTCTTCATTATATAATACTCGAAAACGACCGATTTGTTCATCATGGTTGGCGGAGGCTCATAAAGTTCGCAAACAGGTGAGAGGCTGCGGAGGGTTTTAATACTGTTTCTTGCCTTCCGGAAATCATTGTGGGCTCTGATGACTGCTTTAAATGAAGACCATCCGGCGGTGAAGAGCAGCATTACTGCCGCGGCGCCGTCGAGCATCTGCCTGATGAAGATTGTGCCGGCGACCTTCCGTGATGGCAGGTTCTTTGCCAGCATCATCAGGCTGTTCCTGAAATTGTAATAAATCTTCTGAGGTGATCCGTAGGTCAGGGTTCCACCGCCAACGTGCCAGACAGTGGTTTCAGGGACATAATGAATGACGAATCCGGCGTTCTGCATCCTCCAGCAAAGGTCTATCTCTTCCATATGGGTGAAGAAGGCTTCGTCGAAGCCATCACACTGTTCAAATGCAGATGAGCGTACCGTCATGCAGGCGCCTGATGCCCAGAATATCTCACGCGAATCATTATACTGTCCGGTATCTGTCTCTATTGTATCCATAACCCTGCCCCGGCAGAAAGGGTAACCGTATTTGTCTAGATAGCCTCCTGCTGCCCCGGCGTGCTCAAAGCGTTCCGGTTCAGAATATGACATTATCCTGGGCTGGCAGGCCCCTGCACCGGGGTGCATATCCATGAAGGTGATCAGTGATTCACTCCATCCTTCAGACACGGAGACGTCAGAGTTAAGCAATATATAATACTCAGCTTCAATCTTATCAATGGCCCTGTTGTACCCGCCGGCGAAACCATAATTCCTGTCCAGCTGTATAACCCTGGTATCCGGGTGATTGACAGAGAGCCATCTGACAGAGTCATCGTCAGATCCGTTATCAGCAACCATTACCTGTGTCTCCGGTGATGTGGTGCAGGCAATGACTCCTGGAAGGAACTTTTCCAGGAAGGCGCGGCCG
>JAQBHM010000147.1:0-2937 GCA_032127795.1 Bacteroidales bacterium
TTACCGACAAACAGAAAGGCCTCATTGGCAACCTGAAAGCCGGACAGAAACTGATAATTGAAAAAATCAGGGCGGTTGGTCCCGATGGTAGTACCAGGAGCCTCAACCCCATAATTTTAAAAATAAACTAATCTTAGAACAGATAACATCATGAACAGAAGAATTCTGGCAGGCCTCATCGGCCTCCTGATGTGTGCAGGCGCAATGGCTCAGTCTTTCGGCGATATATACGAAAAATCGATGCCCGACAATAAGAAGATAAATTATCCATACCTGGGTGAATCAGACGTTGTCTTTTCAAAGAGACTCTACAGGATCATTGACCTGAGGGAAAAGATGAATCTGAATCTATATTATCCCTCTCTGAAATACGACGGTAACAGCAACCGTTTCGCCTCTGAAATGTCAGACGGGAGAATGAACCTGTCAGGGATACTCCTGAATGAGATAATTGCCGGAAGGGTAGTAGCCACCGACGGAGATGAAATGACCGTCCCTACCACCTATAATGATATAGCCGGGAAGATGAACCGTGACACTCTTACCATTCCTATAATTGACGCTGACGGCAATGTGCGCGACTCTACAGTTACGAATGTGGAGAATCCTGCTGACATTAAGCAGCTTATGATCCTTGAGGAGTGGTTCTTTGACAAAAAGCATTCACGCCTTGATGTCCGTATAATAGGATTATGCCCCATCTATATGGGATATGACCAGCTTACCGCAAGGCTCGTTAAAAGACGTCTTTTCTGGATCAAGTATGAAGATGTAAGAGAGGCCCTGGCAAAACATGAGGCATTCAACTCATTCAATGATGCACAAAGGATATCCTTTGAAGACCTGATGATACAACGTAAGTTTAACGGCTACATCGTTGCTGAATCAAACGTCTATGATGACAGGTTTATTAACCAGTACAAGATGGGGCCTATGCAGATATATGAAGCTGACAGAATAAAGAATGAAATATTCAACTGGGAACAGGATCTCTGGGAATACTAGAGATATTTCTCTCCCGTCTTTTTCTTTACTTCTTCGAGATACAGCTTTATATTCTGCTCCTGTTCCCTTGACACAATGAGCAATACATCACCTGTATCAATAATAATATAGTCATCAAGCCCCTGCACAACGGCTATTTTCCCCTTGGGAAGACTGATAATGTTACCTTCGGAGTTAAAGGTGATTGCTTTTGAGTTCAGAACTGCATTGTCATTATTGTCATGGTCAGATTGCTGGTAAAGAGAACTCCAGGTCCCGAGATCAGACCAGCCAAGGTCAGTGCATATAACAAAAACGTTGTCTGCCTTCTCCATGATCCCGTAGTCAACCGATATGCTGCTGCACTGTGCATAAGCCTCTTTTATGAAATCAGCCTCACCCGGCCTGCCGTAATGGCTCTCTCCCATGCTGAAGATATGGTAGAGGTCAGACAGGTGCCTTTCCAGGGCAGCCAGAATTGCAGAGGCACGCCAGGCAAATATACCGCTGTTCCAGAAGAAGTCACCGCTCTTCAGGAAAAGCCGTGCCATCTCAATCTCCGGCTTCTCAGTAAACGCTTTTACTTTATGAAGGTTTTCATACCCGCTTACCTGCAGGTCAAGGTTGGCCTGTATATATCCATAGCCCGTCTCAGGTCTGTCAGGCCTTATCCCCAGGGTGAGCAGCGCATCATTTTCTGATGCAAAACTAAACGCCGTCTCCATGACATCATTAAAAACATCCTGTTTCTTAATAAGATGATCTGAAGGAGCTACCACAATTACAGCGTCAGGATTCTCAGCCACTATCCTGAAAATGCCGTAAGCAATACAGGGGGCAGTGTTACGCCTCATCGGCTCTGCCAGAACCCTGGAACTGTCAATGCCCAGCTGGCTGACCACCATCTCACTGTCCTCCTCATTGGTGACAACGTAAATATGATCTTCCGGACACAGCTTCAGAAAACGCCTGTATGTCATCTGCAAGAGAGTCTCTCCTGTACCAAGGATATCCAGAAACTGCTTCGGCAGTTCCTTTCTGCTTAATGGCCAGAAACGACTTCCTAAGCCGCCGGCCATGATGAGTACATAACGGTTCTTCATGATATTTTTTGCTCTTGTCCGGTAATAATTGTAAAGATATAAATTATGACAGACCAATTCCATAATGATTACCGTACCCGCGAATAATTGCTACATTTGAAAAAATATTCAACCCGATGCTAAAATTCCTTGATGCTTTCGGATCATACTGGCTGTTGCTTGGAAAGGTTTTTTCAAAACCTGAAAAGAACAGAGTCTACTACAGCCAGACAACCAAAGAGCTAATAAGCCTGGGATTAAAGTCCATAGGAATTACTATTATTATTTCCTTCTTCATGGGCGCCGTGATAACTCTCCAGACAGCATATAACACTGAGAACCCGATATACCCGACATACCTGATCGGATTGGGTTGCCGTGACTCAATATTGCTTGAGTTCTCCTCTACAATCGTAGCCCTGATCCTTGCCGGTAAGGTGGGCTCCAATATTGCATCCGAGATAGGGACAATGCGAGTTACTGAACAGATAGATGCCCTTGAACTCATGGGTGTTAATTCAGCTTCATACCTTATTCTTCCGAAAATAATAGCTACCCTGCTCTTCTTTCCTTTCCTTACACTTATCAGTATTATTGTCGGTATCCTTGGTGGCTGGATAGCAGGCACTGCCAGCGGGGTGATCTCATCACAGGACTTTGTTTACGGTATCCAGTATGCCTTTATTCCATATTATATAACCTACGCTCTCATCAAGACTCTCTTCTTCGCCTTTATTATTACATCAGTATCAGCTTTCCAGGGTTATTATGTTGAAGGGGGCTCCCTCGAGGTAGGACGCGCCAGTACCAAGGCAGTGGTCTACAGCAGCGTGATGATACTCCTTTTTAATGTTATCCTGACACAACTTCT
>JAQBHM010000148.1:0-4534 GCA_032127795.1 Bacteroidales bacterium
AACCTTAACCTTAACCTTAATAATACCGTCCCAGGTATTTGCTCTCAACTATAAGTTTCTTCAATTCAGCAGGATTGATGACATCCTGTTTTCGGTAGATCACTTTGCCACCGGGCTCAATGAGCATAGTGTATGGCAGTGCGCCCTGCCATTCAGGATCCACAGCCTCATCTCTCCTCGCCTGTTTGTCAGCGCTGACAGTGACAAACTCAAAAGCACGGTTTTATCCAGCGGGCGGCCGAGGCTCTCATAGACTCCTCTTCATGGTTTTCATAAGTTAACAGATACAAGTTATGAAATAACTATGATGCAGCACCAGGCAAGTGTTGCAGGAGACGGCAGTACTCCTCTCCTTCTTCGGAAAAAATTGCTATATTTGTTAATCCTGGGGGAGATTTTTACAATTACACTTAGAAAGGAGGGGAAGGATGAATTTTAAGGAAGACTTTTTATACAGGCAGAGAAGGTATAAAGATATAGAACTGTGGAAAGATGTTGAGGATGAGCAGTGGTTTGATCCGGCATGGCAGAGGAAGAACTCCATACGCTCTGTTGATCAGTTAAAGAAGGTCATCAGGCTTACGGAGCATCAGGAGGGAGAGATACGGAGGACCATCGGGACCCTCAGGGCTGAAAGCAAGGAGCCGTTTCGCATCACACCCTATTATGCCTCCCTGATGCAGGAAGACCCTTTCAATCCGGTATTTTTCGGCGAAGTATCAAAGAGACGTCTTGATCCTGTCTTCTGGCAGAGTGTGCCTACACCTGCCAACCTGATGTTTCCGGATGCCGGCGTTGAGGGAGCGATGAGCGAAGGATCACGCAGCTACGGCGCCGCATACCAGCGTTATCCGAACAGGGTGGCGCTGTTTATTGCTGAGAACACCAGCTGTGCCTCTTACTGTGTTCACTGCCAGCGTGCCAAGTCACTGGACACCACGGCGGATGTCAACAGCACGGAGATAGACAAGGGGATCTTCTATATAAGTACGAACAGTAACATCAACGAAGTACTCGTCACCGGCGGTGATGCCCTTATGATAAGCGAGAAAAGGCTCAGTTACATTCTCGAGGAGCTGAGCCGCATACCTCATCTCAGGGCTATCAGGATAGCCACCAGGGTTCCTGTGGTGTTGCCCATGG
This sequence comes from Bacteroidales bacterium, assembly GCA_032127795.1. Taxonomy (GTDB): domain Bacteria; phylum Bacteroidota; class Bacteroidia; order Bacteroidales; family VadinHA17; genus SR-FBR-E99. The sequence continues at coordinate 1,144 of JAQBHM010000148.1, forward strand.
CCATCACTGATGACCTGCTGGAGATGATAAAGATATCTGCCAACAGGTATACGCATGGCATTGAGAAGTATGTATATTTCATGACCCACATAAACCACTTCCAGGAACTTACGGAAGACCTGGCCATTGCAGTGAAAAAGATCACATCGCACGGCTTCACCGTACGTAACCAGACAGTGCTCCTGAACCATGTCAATGACTCTTACAAGATATTGGCCGAGACCTTCCGGAGGATGTTCTGGGTGGGGGTTCACCCATATTACCTTTTGCAATGCCACAAGGAGAGGGGAATAGTACACTTTATTACCCCTATACAGGTGGGAAAGATATTCATGAAGCACCTGCAGGGATGGATAAGCGGAATCACCGTACCGCGATATGCTGCCAACATCGAAGGAGGAGGCGGAAAAGTGCTGCTGATGCCGTCAGGCCATGATACTCTGAACATGGATTCGCATATCGATGATAAGATATCCGAAAGCTTTGCCAGCGTATCTACCTGGGATCATAAAAAGATTGTCATGTATGAGGCCCTGGGAAGAGCCACCAGGAGTGAGTATGAAAATGCCGTTGGCATCATGGATACTTTCATCGGAAGAACTGGAGTTTTCATGCCACGAATAATCATCATCGATGAGAATGGCAAGCACCTGGAGACCACAAACCGAACAAGACTGCCGGTGTTTGAGAAGAGCAAAAAGAGCAGCCTGCTTGGATACGACCTGTACGAAAATGACATGCCCATGACCAATCCTGCTGAAATAAAAGGAATATTGGATATAGAATTCAGTAAATCAAAGTTTGCAGTAAAGAAGAACAAGCCTGTTCGTCAGACATAAGAACGTACCATCGGTCAATGGCAGCCGTAGATGCTGCAGGTCACTGCCAGGAGGTGGCCGGAAAATGATAAACCCCGGCATTTGCATTTCCGGGGTTTATAAGCTATTGATGAATTAAGGTCTGTTACTGCATATCCTTCACAACTGCTATCACCTCAGGAAAATCCATTCCTATCTTCTTCAGGTGTTCAATGGTCGGGATGCCGTTGTTGTTCCATCCGCGGCGCTTATAAACGGCGTCACGGAGCTGGTCGTACTGTTTTTCGCGATATTCCCTTGTCAGGCTCATCTTTTCACTGACTGATTTGCCTTCAGGGTCAACGCCGAGTTTATCCTTCAGCTGCTTGTCATATCGCTCAGCCCTTGATTCATACTCTTCAACGGTGACGGGGCCGCATGCACGGTACGGCTGGTCATCATCAACCCTGCGGCCATAGCCGCGACGTATGTTGAATACGCGCTGGAAGTTATATACCCTCTCAGAGTCTTCAATGAGCCTGTGTTTGTCAAATTCCCTGCCTGTGACAGCTTTATATATAGTCACGTAATTGTCAACATGTTCCGGCACTTTTGCAGGTTCGTCGGTGAGGGCGTTATCTTCCGGCTCGACATCAGTCCACGGCAGTTTGCAGAGGCCCACGAGCCCGAACCATGTGCGGAACATGGGGAAGTAGTGCAGTGCCTCCGCCTTGTTCTCGAAGGTCGGGATATGATTATTGACCATATCCATGAATATCAGCCATGCCTCGTCATGTTGCGGACCCTTGTTTGTGAGGGCATAACCGCCCTGCTGAGCCAGCGACTCTTTTGACATGTACTGTGAATATTCAAGACCCTTGTTCTCCATACCTATATCCTTCATGAAGGCCGGGTCTCCCCATCCTTTTTCGGCAAATATCTGCTTCATGCGGCGTATCCCCTGCCCTGCCACAATGCCGAAGCCTTCACCGCGTGATAACTGGTGCAGAAGCTCGAGGGCGGCCGGGATATTGCCGAAGGTCAGTTCGAGACCTCCTGTCCTTTCCTTGTTTAGTATGCCGTTCTCATAGCATTCCATGATGAAGGCGAGGCATGTTCCCCAGGTAATGGTGCAGATGCCATAGGTGTCACAGTAGAAGTTGGCCTCTATAATATAACGCGGATCAAAGAAACCGCCGTTGGAACCCAGTCCTGCAGCATTTTCATACTCCGGTCCGTCAACCATGACCGACTGTCCCTTGTATGGGCCGGAGCTGAGAACGAAATCATCAACAGCCTTGGAGCAGGCCATGTTACATCCTATCCAGCATCCGTCAGGGATACCCTGGGTAAAGAATGACTTCCATACGCCGGAATCGATCTTCGGCGAGTCCTTATGTGACCCGTACTTGTAATTATGCGTTGGAAGGAGGTCATGGTCATCCATAATCTCCATCAGGTGAGCTGTGCCTATCTGACGCATCTTGCACTGTTTGTCATCAAGCTCGCGCATCTCACGGTTGAACTTGCGGCCCCTCTCCATGATAGGCTGAAGGTCAACAACATTGTTAAGGTTGCCCTTGACACCCGGTATCTTGCATACCAGAGCCTTGATATTTTTGTTGCGGAAGACGGTGCCTATGCCACCACGACCAGCCTGCTTAAGCCTTACCTTCTTGCGCTTGGGGTCATAAAAGCTGAAGTTGAGCATGCCTATCAGAGAATGCTCGGCAGCAGACCCTGATGATACAACACCTATATTCCTCTTGTCAGCTTCACTGTCAGCAAACATCTCGGTAAGCTGTTCGGCAAGGAGATGGCTGTCATATGCCTCAGCAGGTGCTTCAAATATCTCTATGTAATGATCCACACCGTTGATGAAGATGATAACATCCTCTTCAGATTTCCCCTGAAGTTCAAGGGCATCAAAGCCCGAAAACTTGAGGAAGGGCCCGAAGAAACCTCCCACATTACTGTCAATGATAGAATCAGTCTGCGGTGAGATGCTGACTACCAGAGATTTTCCCGTACCTGAGTACTGAGTAATGCCTCCGATAGGACCTGAGGAAATAACAATTTCATTCTCAGGGTCATTCCACTTTGTCTTCGGGGAAGTCGCATCCCAGAGCAGGCGGAGACCATAGCCCTTGCCACCGATAAATTTCTCCTTCATCACGGCTGGTACATCCTTCTCCCGAATGTCACCGTTGCCAACGTTAATATAGAGTGTCTTGTCAGTGTAACCTTTTGCCAGTGGCGTCCAGTCGTACTCCCATCTCTTAAGAAGCTTGTGTTTTGACCTGATTTCGCTGATATTCATATGTGCCTTTTAGTTTGACAACGTTAATAAAACAAAGATATAGTATAATTATGCATAATTAAATGACAATCGTCAATATGCATACGATTGCACGTCGAAGAGGGAATAGTGAATAGGGAATAGTGAATAGTTAATAGTGAGAAATAAGCGTAGAGCAGAGAGCGTAGAGCAGAGAGACAGAGAGACAGAGAGACAGAGAGACAGAGAGACAGAGAGACAGAGAGACAGAGAGACAGAGAGACTTAGCGACGAAGAGACGAAGCGACTGAGAGAG